>NZ_JBHVDM010000003.1:0-97487 GCF_042802775.1 Nocardia sp. NPDC057455
GGCTCAGCTGTCCGGCGCTTTTCGCTGGTTCGGGAGCGGTTACTCCTGGCAGGCCGCGGATTCGATCTTCGCGCTCTTGACGATGTTGCAGGCGAAGGTGTGGTCGACCTTCCATTGGCCGCCCTCGGAGACGAACTGGATGAACGCGTCGTCCACCGGGGTGCCGTCGATGGTGACCTTGGCGTCGGCCTTGAGCTTGTTGTCCTTCGGGTCGCCCACGTTGGTGACCTCGACGGTGACCTTCTGCTTCTTCGCCGCGTCGACGAGGTTGGCGACCAGGTAGGGATCCTGCTCGGCGGCCTGGATCCAGCTGATCTTCTCCTCGTTGGGCACGTTCGGGTCGAACGCCTTCTGCAGCCGTTCGTTCAGTTGCTGCACGGAGGGCTTGGGCAGTGCGGGCGAGGACGGGGTGGTCGGCGCGGAGCCTGCCTCCTTGTCGCCCTTGTCCGAGCCACCCTCCAATTCACCCGCCGCGTGGCTGGGATTGGCGCTGGTGCTCGGAGACGAGGAGTCGTCGTTGGAGGCGCAGGCGGTCAGCGAGCAGGCGACTGCGGTGAGGACGACGGCCACGGTGGTCCGGAAAGTGCGGTGCTTCACGATGTTTCCTTCGACTCGAAGTCCGGGCGTCAGCCGTGGTTGGACGTGCAGTTCCAGTGCACGATGTAGGCGTCGGAATCGTTGCGCGCCAGAGCTTGGCCCTGTGCGCTGCGGCGCGACGATGCGTATCCCCAGCTCCAGGTGCCGGTGCCGCTGGAGTACGCCACGGCGCCGCAGCCGTTGCGGAACCAGACCACCGACTGGCAGTCCGCTGCGCCGCAAGAGTTCACGGCGCGCTGCTGCGCGGCAGCCGAGTTCGGGTAGTCGTAGGAGTACCCGATCAAACCGGTGGAGGTGGACAGCGCGATCGCGCCGTAGTTGTTGGTGTAGGCGTTCGCGGCGGGTGCGCTGACAGCCAGCGCGGCACCTACCGCCGCGAGCGCGGCTACACCGGTAGCAACCTTCTTCACGAGGATTTGCCCCTTCTTGTCATATGGCCCACGACCCGATGGACCGAGTGACAAGGTACAGAGCCGACTCTCATTACGCTAGCCGGAGATTTCCCGGCAGAGGGGGCACCGAACGCCGTGTACCCCGAGGAGAAGCAGTGGTTGCGGTGACCGCGCCGCCCCGGCGATGTGGCCGGGGGGTCGGTATGTTCGGGGGTGTGACTATGGCACAGCGGGAACGCCGGGCACTCGTCGAGGCGATGGCGGCGGCGGGGCCGGACGCGCGCACGCTCTGTGGTGCGTGGACGGTACGGGACCTGGCCGCGCACTTGGTGGTTCGCGAACGGCGCCCCGACGCCGCGCCGGGCATCCTGGTGAAGCCGCTGGCGGGATATCTCGACCGGGTGCAGGCGAAGGCCGCGAACAAGCCGTTTCCCGAGCTCTTGGAGCAGGTGCGGACCGGTCCGCCGTGGTGGTCGCCGCTGCGGCCGGTCGACGCGGCGGTCAATCTGTCGGAGATGTTCGTCCATCACGAGGACGTGCGTCGCGCCGAGCCCGGTTGGCAGCCACGCGAACTGCCCGCCGCCGACGAGGACCGGCTGTGGTCGGTGTTGCGCAAAATGGCCAGGATGGCCTACCGCAAGGCGCCGGTGACGGTCGAGCTGGCGACGCCGGACGGCAGGCGCACGGTGCTGCGGTCGGCGTTCGAGGACGTCGTCACGCTGACCGGCAAGCCCTCGGAACTGGTGCTGCACGCCTTCGGACGGGACGAAGTCCGGCTGGAGACCGCGGGATCCCCGGAGGCCGTCCGGGCGGTGCTCGAGGCAGACCGATCGGTCTGATTCGCCCCTCGTCGCTTCGCCGTCCGGGCTCCGGTGACCCGCGGAAAGCCGCGAGCTGCGGAACGGTACCAGTGTTGCGGATGGTCCGGATGGGGCGATTGCGGCTAGCCTGGGGCCATGGCAGGTAAGTCCCGCAGCACTCCGACGACTCGGGCGCGGGCGGGATCGGCGCGGGGGAGGGCCACCACGGCGCGATCTCGCGCGGCCACGCCCCGCGCGGCGACGCCCCGCACGGCCACGCCCCGAACGACCGCAACGCCCCGCCGACGTAGCTCCCCGGCTCGGCGTCCGGTGCGCCGTCAGTCGAACACGGCTCCCCTCGCGGTCTTCACGCGCGGCATCGGCAGCGGCTGGACCATGCTGGCCCGCGGGCTCGGCGCGGCCACACGCACGCTGAGCCGCGCGGGCGAGATCGAACACGGGCATCGGCGCGACGGCGCCGCACTGGCGCTGATCGCACTGAGCGCCGTGATCGCGGCGGCGGTCTGGTTGTCGGCCGGCGGCCCGGTCGGCCACTGGGTCGAGGACGTGATCCGCGCGATCTCCGGATCGGCTTCCGCCGGACTGCCGTTCGTCGCCTCCGGGATCGCGGTGGTCCTGATGCGTACCGAACCGCGCCCCGAGATCCGGCCGCGGCTGGTGCTCGGCGGCTTGCTGATCGGCTTGCCGATCCTCGGGCTGTGGCACATCGCCGCGGGCGCACCCACCGACGCGCACGGGCGTTCCCGCGCCGCCGGTTTCGTCGGCTTCGTGACCGGCGGGCCGCTGACCAACGGCCTCACCGCCTGGCTGTCGGTCCCGATCCTGTTGCTGGCCATCATCTTCGGCGCGCTGCTGGTGACCGGGACGACGGTGCGCGAGGTGCCGGACAAGCTGCGGCGATACTTCGGCACCGAGACCGGTGGCGACTACGGCGAATTCGACGGCGACTACCGGGATTACGACCCGGCCGACTACGACGCCGACGGCTTCCCGGTGCATCGCACCACCGCCGAGCGGCGCGGTCGCACGCCCGCGGAGAACTATCCGCCCGATGAGTTCGGCGACCCCGGCGCGGTCACCGAGGCACTCGGCGAACCCCCCCTGCGCGACGCCAAGCAGGTCGCGGTCGAGGAACCCGCGCCGAAACCGAAGCCGAAGAGGCAACGTCCCGCCGCGGTAGTCGAGGATCAGACGCCACCGCCGCAGCCGCAGCAATTGGAGTTCGTCACCGATCGCGAGGTCGAAGGCGACTACACGCTGCCGCCGTTGTCGTTGCTGACCGACGGGGATCCGCCCAAGAAGCGCAGCGCCGCCAACGAATCGATGATCGAGGCGATCACCGAGGTGCTGGTGCAGTTCAAGATCGACGCCGCCGTCACCGGGTTCGTCCGAGGCCCCACGGTGACGCGCTACGAGGTCGAACTCGGGCCAGGCGTGAAGGTCGAGAAGATCACCGCGCTGGCGCGCAACATCGCCTACGCCGTCGCGACGGAGAACGTCCGGCTGCTCGCGCCGATCCCCGGCAAGTCGGCCGTCGGCATCGAGGTGCCGAACGCCGACCGCGAGCTGGTCCGGCTGGCCGACGTGCTCAAGGCGCCCAGCACCCGCACCGACCACCACCCGCTGGTGATCGGTCTGGGCAAGAACATCGAGGGCGAGTTCGTCTCGGCGAATCTGGCCAAGATGCCGCACCTGCTGGTCGCGGGCTCCACCGGTTCGGGTAAGTCGAGCTTCGTGAACTCGATGCTGGTGTCGCTGCTGCAGCGGGCGACGCCGGACGAGGTCCGGATGATCCTGATCGACCCGAAAATGGTGGAACTGACACCCTACGAGGGCATTCCGCACCTGATCACGCCGATCATCACCCAGCCGAAGAAAGCCGCGGCCGCGCTGGCCTGGCTGGTGGAGGAGATGGAACAGCGCTACCAGGACATGCAGGCCAACAAGGTGCGCCACATCGACGACTTCAACAAGAAGGTGAAGTCGGGAGCGATCACCGCGCCGCTGGGCAGCGAACGGGTGTACCGGCCCTACCCCTACATCCTGGCCATCGTCGACGAGCTGGCCGATCTGATGATGACCGCTCCGCGCGACGTGGAAGACGCCATCGTCCGCATCACCCAGAAGGCCCGTGCCGCGGGCATCCACCTCGTACTGGCCACGCAGCGGCCGTCGGTGGACGTGGTGACGGGTCTGATCAAGACCAACGTGCCCTCCCGGCTGGCCTTCGCCACCTCGTCGCTGACCGACTCCCGCGTCATTCTCGACCAGCCCGGCGCGGAGAAGCTGATCGGCATGGGTGACGGCCTGTTCCTGCCGATGGGCGCGGGCAAGCCCACCCGGCTGCAGGGCGCGTTCATCAGCGACGAGGAGATCCACGCCGTCGTCGAGTTCGCCAAGAATCAGGCCCAGCCGGAATACCGAGAAGGCGTGACCGCCGCGAAGGCCGGGGAGAAGAAGGACGTCGACCCCGACATCGGCGACGATCTCGACGTCTTCCTGCAGGCGGTGGAACTCGTGGTCACCTCGCAGTTCGGGTCCACCTCGATGCTGCAGCGCAAGCTGCGCGTCGGTTTCGCCAAGGCGGGGCGGCTGATGGACCTGATGGAGACCCGCGGCGTGGTCGGTCCGAGCGAGGGGTCCAAGGCGCGTGATGTGCTGGTGAAACCCGATGAGCTGGAAGGGCTGTTGTGGTCGATCCGCGGCGGCGGGGATGACGGCGACGCGGAGCCGCCGGAGTGATCGGGCTGGTTCCCTCGGCGAGATTCGAACTCGCATCTCCCGGAATCTAGGTCCGGCGCCTCTACCGATTGGGCTACGAGGGATCGGTCGGAGTTCCGACCGGAGGGGATCGACACGGACGGAGGGTCTCCGGCGGCGGTTCAGACCGCTGCGCTACGTCCGTTCGCACGAAAAAGGGGCCACTCCTCGGCGGTCGGCCGCGGAGTGACCCCTTCGTACGGGTCTGCGAAAGACACGTTCAGGGGCGGCTCCGCGCGCTCATCCGCCGAGCGGATGAGGCCGATAGCACGGCGCGCAGATACGACTGCCGGACACCGCTCGGCAATCCCTGCCGCACCGTCCCGGACATCGTCTCGCCTTCCTGTGGTCCGATCTTCGCCGCTCAGAAACCAACACCGGATGCCGGTGTCGGAAACCGATTTTGCTTCGCCGACGACCCTACCTGGTTCAGTTCCTCCCGGCCTGCCGGGTATCGCTCAGTAGCAGCCTTTCCAGGTGCGGGTCAGCCGCCATTCGCCGTCCGCGCGCCCGCTGTCATCGGTCCGGGCAACGTGTTCGACGGAACGCTGCGATCTTCGACCGTGCTCGTCGGCGTCCGGCCCGCCTTCAGCAGCGCGATCACGACCTCGCCGAGGCCGCGGTTTCATTCGTGCGTGATGGTCCGGCAGAAGTGTGCATCGGTTTCGACGTGGGTGGTGCCGTCCTCCCGGAGGCAGCGTGTGCGGACCGCGGTCGCCCCGGTTCGCGCGGTTCAGCGTGCGGTCACGGTCGAGGACTGTCGCACGGAACGTCGGCTGAACACATGTGGAATTATGGGCGGCAATCACCCCGCTACTGAACCTCAACGGACAAATCGGGCACTATGGACACCATGATCTTCGCTACCGATCGGTACCCCGCATGCATGTAACCGCACTCGAGTGGGCGATCACCGTCGTGGTGATCCTCGGATTGTTCGTCTTCGACTTCTTCGCTCACGTCCGCACTCCGCACGAGCCGACGTTCCGCGAATCCGGATTCTGGTCCGCGGTCTACATCGGGCTGGCGCTGCTGTTCGGTGGTGTGGTCGCCTGGCAGTGGGGATCGACCTACGCCGGGGAGTACTACGCGGGCTTCGTCACCGAGAAGGCGCTCTCGGTGGACAACCTGTTCGTCTTCCTGATCATCATGTCCACCTTCGCCGTGCCGCGGATCTACCAGCAAAAGGTTCTGCTGATCGGCATCGTGCTCGCTCTGGCCATGCGCGGTGCGTTCATCGCCGTCGGCGCTGCCGCGATCAGCGCGTTCAGTTGGGTGTTCTATCTGTTCGGGATCTTCCTCGTCTACACCGCGGTCAAGCTGCTGCGCGAAAGCGGTCACGAGGTCGAAGTCGAGGAGAAACGCGACAGCCGGATCGTCGCACTGGCCAAGCGCGTGCTGCCCACGACCGATGAATACGACGGTGACAAGCTGGTGACCAGGCTCGACGGACGCCGGGCGGTCACGCCGCTGTTGCTGGCGTTGCTGGCGATCGGGTTCACCGATCTGCTCTTCGCGCTGGACTCCATCCCGGCCATCTACGGCCTGACCGAGCAGCCCTACCTCGTCTTCACCGCGAACGCGTTCGCGCTGATGGGGTTGCGACAGCTGTACTTCCTGATCGGCGGGCTGCTCGATCGACTGGTCTACCTGTCCTATGGATTGGCCGCGATACTCGCGTTCATCGGCGTGAAGCTGGTGCTGCACGCCCTGCACGAGAACACGCTGCCGTTCGTCAACGGCGGCGAGCACGTCGCGGTCCCGGAGATCTCCACGCCCGTCTCGCTGGGCGTCATCCTGGGCATCCTGGTCGTCGCGACGGTCGCCAGCCTGCTCCGGACGCGGGCCCGAGCCGACCGTTAGCCGGTCAGGAGGCGAAGGCGCCGAAGACGGGGACCCACTCCACGGCGCGGGCCTGCTCGATCAGGTTCTCCCGGGCGAACGGATCCTGGGCGAGCAGGTCCTTCAACTGCCCCGCGTCCTCCGAGCGGAAGATCAGCAGCGCCCCGGACCCGTCCGGGTACGGGCCGCTGCTGAGCAGGGCGCCCGACTCGAGCAGACCGGCCAGCCAGGCCCGGTGCTCGGGACGGTGCACATCCCGGTCGGCGACGGTGGACTCGGAGTAGACGTAGTGGACGGCGAAGATCGGCACGGTATCGCTTCCTGTCAGAGCGTCAGCAGCATTCGAGTATTGCCGAGAGTGTTCGGCTTCACATAGCTCAGATCGAGGAACTCGGCCACACCGGTGTCGTAGGAGCGGCACATCTCGGCGTACACCTCGGCGGTGACCGGGGTGCCGTCGATCTCGACGAAGCCGTGCCTGCCGAAGAACTCCACCTCGAAGGTCAGCACGAACAGCCGCCGCAATTCGAGTTCGCGGGCCACCGCGACCAATCGCTGCACGATGAGCTTGCCCACACCGGTGCCCTTGAC
Organism: Nocardia sp. NPDC057455; assembly: GCF_042802775.1. Lineage (NCBI taxonomy): Bacteria > Bacillati > Actinomycetota > Actinomycetes > Mycobacteriales > Nocardiaceae > Nocardia > Nocardia sp. NPDC057455. The sequence continues at coordinate 7,004 of NZ_JBHVDM010000003.1, forward strand.
GTCGGGGTGCACCGCGACCGTGCGCACCTCCCCGAGATCCGCCCACAGCACGTGCAGCGCGCCGCAGCCGACGATGCGGCCGTCCGATTCGGCGACCCAGAACTCCTGTACCGCCTCGTAGAGGGTGACCAGGTTCTTCTCCAGCAGAATCCGGCCGGCGTATTCGTCGACGAGGCGTTTGATCTCGGGCACGTCGGAGGTTCGCGCGCGTCGGACGACCGGGAGGGAACTGCGCGCGGCAGAAGCCGCGCCCGGATGCGCGTCGCTGGTCGAACCACCTAGTGGTCCCCGAGAGGTCATGGGGTGCACAGTAGTCGGCCCGGCTACCGATAGTCTGAACGTGTGCCGCGGATCCACTCGTTCACTTCACCGCGTCGCGCCGGGTGGCGCGGCGCGGTGACGAGGCGGCCGTGACCGAGCCGATCGCCGGTGAGGCGAAGGCATGAGCGTGCAACCCGACGAGACGGACCGTCCCTGGAGTGCGCCCGCCCCGCTCCGACCCGGCTTCGCACCGGCCCAGGCCGAGGCCGGGCCGCCGCTGCTGAACATCGCGAACGTGCTCACCATGCTGCGCATCGCGATCGTGCCGCTGTTCGTCGCGGCGCTGTTCGTCGGGGATGGTCACCAAACCGGCTGGCGGGTCACCGCCGCGGCGCTGTTCGGCCTTGCCGCGATCACCGACCGGTTCGACGGGCAACTGGCACGCAAATACGGCTTGGTGACCGATTTCGGCAAGCTGGCCGATCCCATCGCGGACAAGGCGTTGATCGGGTCGGCAGTGATCGGACTGTCCCTGCTCGGTGATCTGGCCTGGTGGATTACCCTGGTGATCTGCGGGCGTGAGATCGGCGTCACACTGCTGCGTTTGATCGTGGTGCGCCGCGGCGTGATCCCGGCCGGGCGCGGCGGCAAACTGAAGACGCTGGTCCAGTCGCTGGCCATCGCCATGCTGCTGTTGCCGCTGTCGGGCAGGCTCGCGGAGATCGGCATGCCGATGATGTACTTGGCGGTCGCGCTGACCGTGGGCACCGGACTGGACTACGTCGGCCAGGCGGCCCGGGTGTGGTTCGCGGGCGGCCAGGGGCGGACGCGCGGCGTATGAGCGATCCGCTGATCGCCGACATGCCCGCTGTCGATCTCGTTCGTGCGCTGGTGACCGTGCGGCAAACCGTGGCAACCGCCGAATCCTTGACCGCGGGCCTGCTCACCGCGACCATCGCCGGGGTGCCCGGCGCCAGCGCTGTACTGCGCGGCGGGCTGGTGGTGTACGCCACGGACCTCAAGCACAGCCTCGCCGGCGTCGACGCGGAGGTTCTCGCGACCGAGGGACCGGTGGCGGCGAGCACCGCCGAACAACTGGCCGTCGGCGCGCGCACGCGCTGCGGAGCGGACTGGGGGGTCGGTCTGACCGGCGTCGCGGGCCCCGATTCGCAGGACGGGCACCCGGTCGGCACGGTCTTCCTCGGATTGGCCGGTCCCGGGCATACCGAGGTGATGCGGTTGAAACTCCCCGGCGACCGATGGACGATCAGAATCGGTGCGACGCGCACGGCGGTGTCGGAATTGCTGCGGTGCGTGCGGGAGGCGGGCTCGGGTCCGGCCGACCGCGTCGGGCGGAGCGGCTAGGTGCCCTCGGCGGGAACCAACCGCCCCGGCTCCGACGTTGTGCCAAAGAGAACGGCATGCGTGGGGCCGAGAATCGTGTCGGCCCGGCGACCGGGAGCGAAGGAGAACGAGATGACGCTGCTGCGAGAGGCAATCGGGGACAGTCTGCGGCGTGCGCGTCTCGCCCAGAACCGGACCCTGCGCGAGGTGTCGACATCGGCGCGGGTCAGCTTGGGCTATCTCTCGGAAGTCGAGCGCGGTCGTAAGGAGGCCTCCAGCGAATTGCTGGCCGCCATCTGCGAAGCTCTGGACCTTCCGCTGTCGCGGGTGCTGTGGGATGTGAGCACGCTCATGGCAGGGGCCGACGGACCGACGGCCGGTGCCCCCGCGGACGACGCCGCGGCCGCGGCCGCCGCCGAGTCGGAGCCGACGGCGGCCGAGCCCGCGGCGCAGGACGAATCCGCGCCCGCTCCGGCGACGGCGGCCATGTCGGCGGCCGACGTGGCGGCGCGGCCGCTGCCGCTGGCGGAGGACACCAGGATCGTCATCCCCGCGCCGCGATCGGACATGCTGGTCCTGGTGAAGGGCGTGTGACGCGCTGCGAGACGTGGCCACGGCGGCAACGCTGCGGGCCGCCGCGAAAAGCGGATAGATTCTCCCTAGGCGTCGGTTGGGCCGGGTTCGCCCGGCCCGGGTGCCGCATGGTGGAGGATAGGCACATATCGGGTGCGTGACGGTCGCGCACTGGAGTCGCGCCGAAGCGCGGCATGTCAGATGGAGGCGGGATCAATCGATGGCTAGTCCGTTCGTCAAGGCCTGGAAATACCTGATGGCCCTCTTCGATTCGAAGATCGAGGAGCACGCGGATCCGAAGGTCCAGATTCAGCAGGCTATCGAGGAAGCCCAGCGGCAGCACCAGGCCCTTTCCCAGCAGGCCGCATCCGTCATCGGCAACCAGCGTCAGCTGGAGATGAAGCTGAACCGGCAACTGGACGAAGTCGAGAAGCTCAACGCCAACGCGCGCCAGGCCGTTCTGCTGGCCGATCAGGCCGCCGCGGCGGGCGACACCGAGAAGGCGATCCAGTACACCAACGCCGCCGAGGCGTTCGCCGCGCAGCTGGTCACCGCCGAGCAGTCGGTGGAGGACCTGAAGGTTCTGCACGACCAGTCGCTGCAGGCGGCCGCCCAGGCCAAGAAGGCCGTGGAGCAGAACGCGATGCTGTTGCAGCAGAAGGTCGCCGAGCGCACCAAGCTGCTCAGCCAGCTGGAGCAGGCCAAGATGCAGGAGCAGGTCTCGGCTTCGCTGCAGCAGATGGATTCGACGCTGTCGGCGCCGGGCAGCACGCCGAGCCTGGACGCGGTGCGCGAGAAGATCGAGCGCCGCTACGCCAACGCGCTGGGTGCCGCCGAGCTCGCGCAGAACTCGGTGCAGGGCCGCATGCTCGAGGTGCAGCAGGCCAGCGTCCAGATGGCCGGGCACAGCAAGCTGGAGCAGATCCGCGCGTCCATGCGCGGCGACCAGTTGCCGGCCGGTGGCGCCCAGCCCGCCATCAATCCGGCGCAGGCCGATCCGGCACAACCGCAGATGAACAAGGGGCAGGCCGCACAGCAGTAGCCGCCGCGACCGGACGTTCGGCGAACACGTGTCGGTGGGGGCTGGTTCACTGGAAGACAAGGCGTGGGGACCCGACCGGCCGGCCGTCGGCCGAGTCGGGTCTCGGTCTGTCCGATGTGTGCAACCGGTGGGAGAGAAGGTATGAGCGGCAGTGTATTTCGCGAGCGGCAGCTCGACGCGCGGCGCCCGCGCGGGTCGGCGATGATCCGGGCACAAGCCGCGCTCGCGCCACAGCCGGGCAGCCTGCCGGACAGCCTTCGCGAAGTCGGCGAGAACGCGCTCGTCGCCGTGCGGCGCTGGGCCGATCCGCGGGAGCGAGAGCTGCGCCGCCGCCGCAGAGTTCGCCGCCGCAGCTTCCAGCTGGGCACCGTGTCCGGCCTCACCACGGCGGGAACCGTTGGCCTCGTGGTCGTTTCCGCGCCGGTGTGGGCCGTGGTCGTGGTCGGCGGCGGCGCGGTCGCGCTGGTGACCGGTGCGGCGCTGAGCACTCGCCGCTATCTGCGGCTGCGGGGCGCTCCGCTACCCCAGGCAGCGTTCGTGCCGCGCAAGCAGCCGCCTTTGTGGTCGAACGCGCGCCCGTCGATCGCGCGTCTGGTACGCGCGGAGAAGGCATTGCACGGAATGGGTGCCCAGATCGCTCGCTCGCATCGGCTGCCCCCGGACGAACTGGCCGACATGCTCGAGACGGCGGCCTCGGGCGCGGCGGCGCTGCACGCGCTGGCCGCCGACATCACGGCGGTGGAGCAAGGACTCGGCGCCATGGGAAACGCGAATTCGCCCGCTGCCGTAGCGCTCACCGAGAACCTGCGGCTGACCTTGGCCAGGCTCGACGCGGGCGTCGAGGAGTACGAGCAGGTCGTCGCCGCGGCGGGCCGGATACTCGCGGTCCCGGACAACGCTGTCGTGCGGCACCACTTCGACACCATCGTGGCGGATCTGCGTCACGCCTCCGACCGGCTGGACGGGTGGGCGCAGGCCCTCATCGAAGTGGCCGACAAATCGGTGCCCGCGTCGCCGCGGCCACCGATCTGATCGGACTCGGTTCAGCTCTGCCGGTCCCGGCGGCGAAGTTCCTCGGCCCTGACGCGAAGCGCCGCGCCCACCAGTTCTCGGCTCTCGGCCATGAGGTCGAGCACCTCCCAGGACGCCTTGCGGGCGGCCGATCCGACGATCCCCGCGATCGCCGAACCGTGCCGTCGTGCTGCGGCCGCGAGTTCCTGCGCCAGCTCGTTCGTGTTGTCCATCGAGTCCCGGCCGTTACCTGAGATTCAGTGCATGACTGTGTGCTGATTGGGGTGTCTGCGTCATTGGATCATCCCTTCCCGGTTGTCGCGCAACGCCACTGTGCGTTCGAGATCAGAGTACATCCGTGCACTGAAATGGCGTACTTTCCGGTTTGTGACAGCGCCGATGGCGTCCCGCGAGGGCTTGGTCGCGTAGACCCGGGCGCAGCGGTCGGCCGGGCGGGGCACGCCAACGGTCGGTAGGCTGCGGCGATGCGGTTTCTCTCGACTCGGGGGCGCGACGATGGAGTGGTCGCAATGACGAGCAGCCTGGATCGCTGGCTGGTCGATCGCAGTGCGCGCGTGCGGGCGACCCCGGCGGACCGGGTGCTGAAGGCGTTGAGCACCGCAGCCGACAAGAACCGCTTGTGGATCGCGCTCGGGGCGATCCTGTTCGTCGCCGGGGATCGCTCGACCCGGCGCGGCGCGGTGCGCGGGCTGCTCGCGCTGAGCATTGCCAGCGGTGTGGCCAACGGCGTGGCGAAGCCGCTGTTCCCGCGCCGCCGTCCGCCGGATGAATCCGTTCCGTTCGTGCGCAGGCTCGTCGCGCCGCCGGTCTCGTCGTCGTTCCCGTCCGGGCATTCGGCTTCCGCCGCGGCTTTCGCGACGGGTCTGGCGCTGGAATCTCCCGTGGCGGCCGCCGCGGTGGCCCCGGTCGCCGCCGCGGTCGGCTATTCGCGCGTGCACATCGGCGTTCATTGGCCATCCGACGTGGTCGCGGGCGCGCTGTTCGGTGGTGCGGTCGCGCTGGTCACCCGGCGGTGGTGGGCGGTGCGCGACGACGAACCCGCCACCCTGGGGCCGGTCGAGCACATCGACCCGCTGCCGTGCGGCGCCGGGCTGCTGCTGATCGGGAATCCGCACGCGGGATCGGGCGGCGGCGACGACGCGCTCGCCGCCCTGCGTGAGCGGCTGCCCGCCGCCGAGGTGCTCGAACTCGGCGGCGGCGACGATGTCGAGGCGCGGGTCGGCGAACTGCTGCGACGCGACGACATCGTCGCGCTCGGCGTCGTCGGCGGAGACGGGACGGTGTCGGCGGTCGCGGAGTACGCGGTGCGCCACCGGCTGCCGCTGGCGGTCTTCGCGGGCGGCACGCTCAACCACTTCGCCAGAGACGCCGGAGTGGAGGACGCCGCGGTGACCCTCGCCGGATTGGAAACAGGCGAGGCGGTTCGTGTCGACGTGGCCGAGGTGTGCTTCGACGACGCCGAGCGGAGAATCTTCGTCAACACCGCCAGTCTCGGCGGCTATCCCGATTTCGTGCGCGTCCGTGAGCGCTGGGAGCGCCGGATCGGGAAATGGCCCGCGGCGGGTATGGCCATGGTGCGCGTGCTGTTCCGGGCGCAGCCCCTGCACGTCACCATCGACGGCACCCGTGCCGCGCTGTGGATGCTGTTCGTCGGCAACGGCACCTACCACCCCGCCGACCAGATCCCCATGTCGCGCCCGGAGTTGCACGGCGGCACCCTGGACGTCCGCTACCTGCGCGCCGACGTCCCTCTCTCGCGGCTGCGGCTGGTCTTCGCGACGTTCACCGGCACGCTGAACTATTCGCCCACCTACCGGCACCGCCGGGTCTCCCGGGTGGACGTGCGGGTGGCCGAGCAGCCGATCTCCTTGGCCACCGACGGCGAGGTGGACCATCGCGGCAGGAACTTCCGGTTCACCAGCGGGCCGTCGGCGCTGATGCTGCTCAAGGGCGGACGCGGAACCCAACGCGGGACGCGGTCAGTCAAGGAGTGATAGCTACTCGATTGCTATATCGTCGCGAAAGTTACGGAGAATCGGCTGTGTAGCGCCCTCTACTCGTTTGATAGTGAAATGCCTGGGTAGTTGCCACCCTGTAGCTGATCTCTTCCGGCTTCGTCTGGGGCCGGGAACATGCACTACTGGGCAGGAGCGCGTCATGCTTGATGTTTCCTACCGTCGATCGCTGCTCGACCAGGACACGCAGCGGCTGGATGTCAGCCGGTATCTGTCGTGTGAGACCGCCGAGGACCCGGTGCGGCTGTCGCGCAGAGCGCAGCGCGTCGCCGTAAGCCCCGACGTCACCGATCGACCCACAAGCGATTGAACCCTTTTCTCAGCACGTGCGGTGGTCGGCCGCGTTCTGTCGGGCTGCGCATCGCACGGACGAACTGCGGAGGAACCCATGACTGAAATGCTGGAAACGCTCATCGGAAGCTCGGTGTACGGCCCCGAAGGCGAGAAGATCGGCAAGGTCAAGCGGGTCTACGTCGACAACAATTCCGGGTCACCCACCTGGATCGCGGTATCCACCGGCCTGTTCAGCGCCGACGCCCTCGTCCCGCTGGCCGGCGCCGAGCACCGCCCCGAGTCGGCCACGTTGCAGGTGCGGGTCGGGAGGGACGCGGTGAAGGTCTCGCCCCAGCTGGACCACAACGGGCAGATCAGCCCGCAGGCCGAGCAGGAACTGTTCGATCACTACCAGATCGACCCGGAGCATGCCGCCTGGGATGTCTACGGCAGGCAGCCGGTGCCGCAGCCGCGGCGCGCCCGTCCCGAGATGACTCGCCCGCCCGAGGAGCGCGCCGGGCAACCGGAAGACATCGCCCCGGCCCGGATGCGGAGCTATCCGGGAAGCGAGGAGGAGACGTTGCGGATGCCTCCGGCCGGCGAACGGTCGCGCGTAGGACGTGAGCCGATGATCGATTCCTATGCCGTCGACACGGCCGATCTCGGTATGCGGGAACCGGAGGGCATGCCGCAGGACGACCCCCTGGGCGGAGACCTCCCGGACGCCGAGCGCCGGCGGGGCTGATCGGGCGCGCGGACCCGGTCGCGCCGACCGCGCGGCCGGGTCCAGTTTCGCTCCCCCGCGCCACATGCCGAGAGAAAACCCCGATCGCCGCCCCGCGAGCGAGGGCCGGGTGTCGGGGGGAACCCTGATTTTCACCCCGATATCCCGTCTCACCTGGTGATTCAAGCTCATTCGGGTGTCATGCTTCGAAGCGTAAACGGACTTCGGGAGGCATCGAATGTTGTGGAAGATCATCGGCATAGTCGCGGTCGTCTGGATCGCGCTGGCGATCATCGGCGCACTGATCAAGGGCCTGTTCCCCATCTTGGTGATCAGCGCCATCGTGTTCGGGCTGTACCTGCTGTACAAGGCGGTGTCGGGCTCGGACAACTCGACGGTGAGCAAGCTGTAGCGGAAGCGGCGGCGTACGGAACCCCGTCCCCGCGCCGCCGCGATGCGGCGTGTGATCGCCCCGCACGGGGGTGTGGCAGGCTAGGCGGATGCGAGTAGCCGTTGTCGCAGGGCCCGATCCCGGTCACGCGTTCCCCGCTATCGCGTTGTGCCTGCGGTTCTTGGCGGCCGGTGACGAGCCGGTCTTGTTCACCGGTCCGCGCTGGTTCGACGCCGCGCTCGCCGCGGGCATCGGCGTGCGCAGACTGAAAGGCCTGGCGCCGCGGCCGGTGGACGACGACGCCGACGCGGGACAGCGCATCCACGAGCGGGCCGCGCACATCTCCACCGAGATCCTGCCCGAGCTGAGCGCCATGCTGCCCGAACTGGTGGTCTCCGACGTGCTGACCGCGGGCGGCGGGATGGCCGCGGAGCGGCTCGGCGTCCCTTGGGTGGAACTTTCCCCGCATCCGCTGTATCTGCCGTCGAAGGGATTGCCGCCCATCGGAAGTGGGCTCGCACCCGGTGCGGGTCTGCGCGGGCGGGTGCGCGACGGTGTGCTGCGCGGCATGACCGCGCGCGCCCTCCGGAACGGGCGGCGCCAGCGCGAGCGGGCCCGGGAGAGCGTCGGTCTCCCGGCCGTCGACCCCGGTCCCGCCGCCCGCCTGATCGCCACCCTGCCCGCGCTGGAGGTGTCGCGCCCCGACTGGCCGGAATCCGCCCACGTGATCGGCCCTCTGCTGTGGGAGCCGACCGACGCGATTCTGGACCTTCCGCCAGGTGACGGACCGCTGGTCATGGTCGCCCCCTCGACCGCGCACACCGGCGTGGCGGGCATGGCGGAGACCGTCCTCGAGGCTCTGGACGGAACCGGTGTCCGCGTGGCGATTTCGATGCTGGACACGCCGCCCGCCGACCTGCCGCCGTGGGCCACGGCCGGGCTGGGGCGGCAAGACGAATTGCTGACCCACGCGTCCGTCGTCGTGGGCGGCGGCGGCCACGGCCTGCTCGCCAAGACGCTGTCCGCGGGCGTTCCTATCGTCACCGTTCCCGGCGGCGGTGACCAGTGGGAGCTGGCCAATCGTGCTGCGCGGCAGGGCAGTTCGATCGTCGTGCGGCCGTTGTCGCCCGACGCCGTCCGCGCTGCGGTCCAGGAGATCCTCGCCGGCCCCGGCTACACCGCGGCCGCCCGCGCCGCGGCCGCCACGGCCGAGTTCGCGGACCCCGTCGGGCTGTGCCATCAGATCCGCCACGCCGTGCACTACTGACCGAGCCGGGTCCCGGGTGTGCCACTGACCTGGCAACGCGTGGAATGGGAGTAAGTTCGGGACGGTGCGGTTGACCGAATTCCAGGAACTGTTGCACACCGAGTTCGGTGTGGCCCGGGGCGATGCCCTGCTGGCCGACCATGTGATCCCCGCGTTGGGCGGGCGCACCGGCGCCGCCGCCATCGAGGCCGGGATCGATCCCCGCGACGTCTGGCGCGCCCTGTGCGCCGACTTCGATGTGCCGAGGGCGCACTGGTGAGCCCCGCGGGGCAGGTGGAGCGGGACGAGCCGGTATACCGGTTCGACGAGCGGCAGCGGATGATCCCGCACGACCCGCAGCGCCTGGCCGCCAGGGTGGCGCAGGCCCGCCCCGACGACTTCGCGAGCTACCGGCAGACCGGTATCGAGCTGATGTTGCTCGGCCGCTACGACGAGGCGCTCGATCACCTCGATCGCGCGCTCGAACTGGTGGATACCGAGCAGCGCAGGATCAGTGTGTGGATCAACTTGGGTGACGTCTACCGCTACCACGGCGACGTCGGCACCGCCGAGACGTTGTACCGCCGCGCCGTGGCGCACGCCAGGGCGGCCGCTCCGGAAGTGCTCTCCTTCGCCGTGCAGCACTTGGGCAAGGCGCTCGCCGAGCGCGATCACCTGCCCGAGGCGCACGCGTTGCTGACCGAGGCGATGCGGCTGCGTGTCGCGGAAGGTGATCCCGAGGAGATCGAATCCACCCGCGCGGCGCTGGACACGCTGGCTGAGCTGCCGATCCCGTTGCCGCCTACCGTCGCGGCGCTGTTCGGCGAGTCGCCGAGCTGGTCGGACGAGCACGAAGGCCTGAGCGGCGCAGTGGCTTTCGTCAACGGCGCTTACTGGCTCAAACGTGGACCGAAGGCGGTCGCCGAGTACGAGCGGCTCACCTGGTTGCGCGATCGGGGAATCCCCGTACCGGAGGTCGCGGCGTTCGAAGACGACGTCCTGGTACTCATGGACGCGGGCGCGCCCAGCCTGGCGGCGCGAACGAACTCCGGCAGCGCGCACGCCACGTCGATCGGCGCCGCGCTGGGCGGGTTACTGCGGCGGCTGCACAGCATTCCGGTCGCCGAGTGCCCGTTCGACGGACGCCTCGACGTCGTTCTGGCGCAGGCGCGGCGCAACGTCGTCGAAGGGCTCGTGGACGCGGACGAGTTCGACGAAGACAACCTCGGAAGCACTCCGGCAGACATCCTCGAGCGGCTGCGTCGGCAGCGGCCGGATCGAGAGGACCTGGTCGTGGCGCACGGTGATTTCACCCCGCCGAACGTGCTGGAGAACGAGATCCTGCTCGATGTGGGCGCGCTCGGCGTGGCCGACCGCTACCGCGATCTGGCACTGGCCGTCCGCGATCTGCGCGCGGACTTCGGCGAAGGGGAAGTAACGGCCTTCTTGGCGGCCTACGGGCAGACCGAGCCGGACGAGAGTCGCTTGGAGTACTACCGGCTGCTCGACGAGTTGTTCTGAGCTTCACGCTTTTCGCGCGTAGTGGCGGGCCGCTTTGGTGCGGTTGCCGCAGGTGGCCATCGAGTGCCAGCGCCGGGTTCCGTTCTTCGAGGTGTCGTAGAAGAACAGCACGCACTCCGGGTGCGCGCACTGACGGATCCGATCGGGCGCGGCGCGCAGCAGTTCCAGAAGGTTGTCGGCCGCCAGCCAGGCGGGTAGCCAGACTGGATCCGGAACGTCTACCAGCTCGGCGGGCCCGGTGTCGGTGAGCGTGCGGCGGATGCGGCCGTGTGCCAGCACGTCGTTGAGCGCCGCGGGGGAGGCGTGCACGATCACGTCGTAGATGGCCGCCCGCGCGGCCAGCACGGCGTGCCACGTGGCCTCGTCGGCGGTCGCGCGATCGGTCAGGTTCGCGGACGTCAGCCAGGTGTGCAGGCCCGCGATCTCGGTGAGCAGGTCTTGTGGTCCGTTCTCGATCCATCGCGTGTTCAGCAGATCGAGCGCCAGGGGTTCACCGAGGTGGGGGCGTGGATCGGGCATGCCCGAGGGTATCGAGTGCGGGTCACCGTCCAGAGTGGCCACCTCCCGTCTAACTGATCAAAACATTTTCGATGGTTGACGCGAGCGTTGCGCGTCGATATGTTCTAACTGTCAAAACCGAGTTTATCGGTTAAACATTCCGAGGAGGAACACCATGACCGCGGTCGCCGCACCTCACCTCGCCACCGGGCACATCGGCCTGAACGTCTCCGATCTGGATCGTTCGGTGGACTTCTATCGCCGGGCCCTCGGCTTCGAACAGCTCGCCGCGAGCACCGATGCCCAGCGCCGCTGGGCATTCCTCGGTGCGGACGGCAAGCTGGTCGTCACGCTGTGGGAACAGAGCGACGGCGCGTTCTCCGCCGAAACGCCCGGACTGCATCACCTTTCGTTCCAGGTCGACAGCATCGACCAGGTGCGCGCGGTGGAGCGGGTGCTGCGTGAGCTCTCGGTCGCCATCGCGCACGACGGGGTGGTGGCGCACGGCGAGGGCGTGGCCTCCGGTGGGATCTTCTTCACCGATCCCGACGGCATTCGGCTGGAGGTCTACGCGCCCAGCGGCGCCGAATCCGCGCCCGCGCCCAGCGGCGCCGCCCCGACCTGCGGGTTCTTCTGATCCGGTCATCCGCACAGCGAAGGGAGAATCGTGCCTGAGCCGTTTCACAGCGGAGAGGTCGCCGTCCAGCGCAGGATGGGCCAAGCGGACATCGCCGAACGGGTCGGCCGCATGATCCGGCCCGATATCCCCGCGGTCGCCGCCGGCTTCCTGGCCGAACAACGGATGGTCGTGCTCGCCGCCGCCGACACGGCGGGCAGGCTGTGGGCGAGCGAAGTGGTCGGGCAGCCGGGTTTCGTCCGAGCGGTGGACGACCGGACGATATCGGTCGGTGCCCGGCCGGGGACCGCCGATCCGTTGCACGAAGCGCTGACCCGACGCTCCCGCGTCGGCATGATCGCCCTGCAACCGCAGCGGCGCAGGCGGATGCGGGTCAACGGCAGATCGACGGCGGAGGGTGCGGGCCTGCGCATCGTGACCGATCAGGTGTACTCGAACTGTCCCAAGTACATCTCCCGCCGCGAGGTCGAGAGCTTTACGCCCGACATCGAGGCGCCGACGGTGCGTCACAGTGTCGAACTCGACGCCGACCAGCGGGCCGCGATAGCGGCAGCCGACACGTTCTTCGTCGCGACCGCGGATGGCGAGGGCAATGCGGACGCCTCGCACCGCGGTGGGAACCCCGGTTTTCTGCAAGTGCTTTCGCCCACGCGGCTGCGCTGGCCGGACTACCGGGGCAATTCGATGTTCATGACGCTCGGCAATATCGAGGTCAACCCCCGCTGCGGGATTCTGATCCCCGACTGGTCCACGGGCGCCATGTTGCAGCTCACCGGAACCGCCGCAGTGATCTGGGCGCCGGATACTTTCGCGGCAGGCGCGCAGTGCTCTCTCGACTTCACCGTCGAGGAAGTGGTCGAGCGGCCCGGAGGAGCGCTGCGGTGGGGGCCGGCCGAGCTGTCACCCGTCAATCCCTGACCTGCACGAGAAAGGAGCCGTCCCATGCGACCTCCACTGCCACCGTTCGACGCGGAAAACGCGAAAGTCAAAGTGCGGGCCGCCGAGAACGCCTGGAACACCCGTGATCCGCAGCGGGTGGCCGCCGCCTACACCGAGGATTCGGTGTGGCGCAATCGTGCGGAGTTCTTCACCGGACGCGAGGCCATCGTCGAGTTCCTCACCAGGAAGTGGTCCATCGAGAACGGCTACGCGCTGCGCAAGGATCTGTGGGCCTTCGAGGGCAACCGAATCGCCGTGCGCTTCCAGTACGAATGGCACGACGAGTCCGGCCGGTGGTTCCGCAGTTACGGCAACGAGCAGTGGGAGTTCGCGCCGGACGGGCTGATGTCCCGCCGGGAGGCCAGCATCAACGATGTCCGCATCGAGGAATCGGAGCGGCGCATCTTCGGGCCGCGCGAGCCGGGCGACGAATCGGTGCTGCCCTCGCGTTGAGGGGCTCTCCGGACCGTCCGGGCGCAGGAGACGGCGGCGCCCCGACCGGACGCCGCCGTCTCGTCGTGCCCGATCGCGGTCAGGCGGCGACCGTATGCCGCTCGGCTTCGGACGGCGCGGCATCCACGCGCTGCCGGTGGAACAGGGCGAAGGCGACCATGCCGAATCCGACGCCAACCGCGGCCGCGACGCCGAACGCCGCGTCGAGCCCGGCGACGAAGTGCGGCAACGTCATCGGCTGTTCGACGGTCGCCACATCGCGGAACACGGTGCCGAGTACCGCGACGCCGAGGGCCAAGCCCAATTGCCGTGCGGTGTTCACCGCACCCGCCGCCGTGCCTGCCTGCTCCGTGGCGACGGCCGCCATGCCGACCGACACCAGCGCGGGCGCGTTGACGCCGATCCCGATGCCGATCACCACGAATCCGGGGCTCAGCGCGACCCAGGAGGACTCGGGGCCGACGAGCATGAGCAGCCAGGTGCCCAGGCCGACCACCACCAACCCGGCGCCGATGGTCCACTTCGGTGCGACGTCGTGCAGCAGCCGTCCGAACACGCCCGCCACCACGAACGCGGTCGCGGCCATCGGGAGCATCGCCAGGCCCGCGTGCAGTGGTGACATGTGCAGTTGCTGCTGCAGCCACAGCGAGATCAATGGACTGCTCGCGAACGCGGCGAACGTCTGCCCGGACGCGCCGAACAGGGTCGCGCCGAAATCGCGGTTGCGCAGCAGTGCCAGCGGGAACATCGGTGCGGCACGGCGCGCTTCGACGATGACGAAGACCAGTGTCGCGGCGGCGCCCAGCGCGAACGCGGTCACCGCGGCCGTGTCGGTCCAGCCGTGCTCGCCACCGCGGATGACGCCGTAGGTGACCGCGGTCGCCGCGGTCGCGAAAGCCAGCATGCCCGGCACGTCGACCGCTCGGTCGACCCGCCGCGGTGAGGGCGGGAACACGGTGGCGGTCAGGCCGATCGCCAGCACGGCGATGGGCAGGTTGACCAAGAAGATCCAGCGCCACGACAGCGCATCGGTGAGGACGCCGCCGAGCACCACTCCGATTCCGGCCGCCGCACCGGACACCGCGCCCCAGACGCCGAAGGCGACGCCGCGGTCGCGGCCGGTGTAGGTGGCGTGCAGCAGCGACAGTGTGGTGGCGAACATGGCCGCGCCGCCGACGCCTTGCAGCGCTCGGGCCGCGACAAGTGCCCCCGCGGACTCGGCGACGCCACAGCCGAGCGACGCGACCGCGAAGACGATCAGTCCGGCCAGATACGCGCGCTTCGCGCCGATCCGATCGGCGAGCGAGCCGAGCACCAGCAGCAATGCCGCCAGTGCCAACGCGTAGCCGTCCACCACCCACTGCAAGCCGGACAATCCGGTGTCCAGATCGGCGGCGATGTCCGGCAGGGCGACGTTCACGATGGTGACGTCGATAAGCAGCATCAGCGTGCCTAGGCACGCGGCGAACAGGGGGAGCCATTTCCTCACGGGAGCCTCCACGGCGGATTCGAACGATATCGACGCCAAGCGTGCGGGATTCGGACGGATCCCCCTAGCCGCAGGCGCATCGGCGTTAGATTCCTCCTGTGCTCGACGGTATCTCGAAGGAATCCTCTGAACTGGATGTGCTGGACAAACAGATCGTGCACGCGCTGGTGCACGATGCCCGGATCCCGTTCGCCCGGCTGGGCGGCATCCTCGGGGTGTCCGAGCAGACAGTGGCGCGGAGGTACCGCGCGCTGCGTCAGCGCGGCATCCTGCACGTGTCCGGCCAGGTGAACGCGGTGCCGCTCGGCCACGCGCGCTGGGTGCTGCGCCTGAGATCGACGCCGGACAAAGCGTTGCGGCTGGCCGAATCGCTGGCGCGGTTCCCTGACCTGAGCTGGGTGACACTGCTGTCCACCGGATCCGAGGTGACCTGCGTGGGCAGGCCGCGCTCGATCGAGCGGCGCGACGCGCTGCTGCTGCACATCCTGCCGCGCGCCCCGCAAGTGCTGGAATTGACCGCGCACGAGGTCATCCACCGCTTTCCTCTCGACGAGGAGTGGCCGCGCCATCGGCACCTGCTGACCGCCGCCCAGCTCGACGAGCTGGGAGCCGCCCGGCCCCGGCCCGCGGATGCGGGACCGGAGACGCCGGTGGACCTGTCCCCGGCCGATGAGGCGATGCTCGCGCTGCTCGGCCGGGACGGGCGCGCTCCGTACGCCCAGCTCGCCGCCGAGACCGGGTGGACGGCGCCGCGGGTAGCGCGGCGGATGGCCGAGCTGACAGCGGCGGGCGTGCTGTACTTCGACGTCGATTTCGCGATCGAGCGGATGGGTTACGGGGTGCGCGGCGCGCTGTGGTTACGCGTGCGTCCCGCCGATCTGGACGCGGTGGGGCGCGCGATTGCGACGCACCCGGAGATCGTCTTCGTCGCCGCCACCACCGGACCGTGCAATGTGTTCGCATCGATCATCTGCCGCGACACCGCGGATCTCTACCGGTATGTGACCGGGCGGCTCGGTGCGCTGGACGGAATCGCCGGCCTCGAGGTGACGCCGTCGCTGCGCGTGCTCAAGCAGGCGCAGACGCTGCTGCACACCGACCGGATCGCGCTGGTGCCCTGATCACGCGGCGTTCGCCGAGGGCGGCGCGGGCGGTGCGGGGCGCGCCGGGCGCGTCACTTGACTCGAACACCTGTTCGTCTAGTCTGGTCGCCAGAACTTGTCGGTGCCGGGCTCTACTGTAGGCGCCAACCACAGAACGAGACTCACCCGTCGAAAAGGGGATCACGACATGGCACCACAGGCGTACGACCGGGACAAGGCGCTCGAACTCGCGCTGGCCCAGGTGGAGAAGAGCTTCGGCAAGGGCGCCGTCATGCGCCTGGGCGAGGAGGCGCGCCAGCCCATCTCGGTGATCCCCACCGGCTCCATCGCGCTCGACGTGGCGCTGGGCATCGGCGGGCTGCCGCGCGGCCGCGTCGTCGAGATCTACGGTCCGGAATCCTCGGGTAAGACCACCGTGGCGCTGCATGCGGTGGCCAACGCGCAGGCCGCGGGTGGAGTGGCGGCGTTCATCGACGCCGAGCACGCGCTCGATCCGGACTACGCCCGCAAGCTGGGCGTCGACACCGACGCGCTGCTTGTCTCCCAGCCCGACACCGGTGAGCAGGCGCTGGAGATCGCCGACATGCTGGTGCGCTCCGGCGCCATCGACATCATCGTCATCGACTCGGTGGCCGCGCTGGTGCCGCGCGCCGAGATCGAGGGCGAAATGGGCGACAGCCACGTCGGTCTGCAGGCCCGCCTGATGAGCCAGGCGCTGCGCAAGATGACCAGCGCGCTGAACAATTCCGGCACCACCGCGATCTTCATCAACCAGCTGCGCGAGAAGATCGGCGTGATGTTCGGCTCGCCGGAGACCACCACCGGCGGTAAGGCGCTGAAGTTCTACGCGTCGGTGCGTCTGGACGTGCGCCGCATCGAAACGCTCAAGGACGGCAGCGACGCGGTGGGCAACCGCACCCGCGTGAAGGTCGTGAAGAACAAGGTCTCCCCGCCGTTCAAGCAGGCCGAGTTCGACATCCTCTACGGGCACGGCATCTCCAAGGAGGGCTCGCTCATCGATATGGGCGTCGAGCACGGCTTCATCCGCAAGTCGGGTTCCTGGTACACCTACGAGGGCGATCAGCTCGGTCAGGGCAAGGAGAACGCCCGCAAGTTCCTGCTGGAGAACATCGACGTTCGCGATGAGATCGAGAAGAAGATCAAGGAGAAGCTCGGCATCGGCGCCGATGTGACGGCCGATGCGGCCGCGGAGGTGCCTGCCGATTTCTGAGCCGACGAACCGCAGGCGCTCGCCCGGGACGTCCCCGGCCGATGCCGGGGGCGACGTCGTGCAGGACATGCGGCGCCGATTGGAAGAACTCCTGTCCGCCTCCGGTTCGCCGAACGGCGTCCGGCCGCGCGGACAGGATTCCGAACTCGTCCGGAATGCCGAAGGTGGTTCGGTGGCGCCGGACATCATGGGAACTCGGCCGGACGCGTCCGATCCGCAGCGGGCGCGTCCGGCTGGGTCCCGTCGCGGTCACCGCGCCGCGCGGGGGCGGACCGGCTCTTCCTCGACCGACTCCGGCCGGCCCGAGGGCCGATCGGCGGATCCGGTGGCGGCCGGATCCGAAGGCGGGACGGTCGAGCAGGCGAAGGAGGCGTGTCTCCGCTTGCTCGCCGTCCGCGCCCGCAGTCGTGCCGAGCTGGCCCAGCGTCTCGCCGCGAAGGGTTATTCGCCCGAAGTGAGTGAACGGGCACTCGAGCGACTCACCGAAGTGGGCCTCATCGACGATGCCGCCTTCGCCGAGCAATGGGTGCACTCCCGTCACGCTTTCTCCGGTAAAGGCAAGCAGGCGCTCGCACAGGAACTTCGGCGCAAGGGGGTCGCGCAGTCGGATGCCACCGCCGCCCTCGACGCCATCACCACCGACGACGAGGAGATTCGCGCGAGCGAGCTGGTCCGCCGCAAACTACGCTCCTTGCCGCGAGATCTGGACCGGGACAAGATGATTCGTCGTCTCGTCGGCATGCTCGCTCGGCGTGGTTACAGCCAGGCCACGGCTTATCGGGTGGTCAAAGCCGAATTGGCCGATCGAGGGGTCGAGGGCGACCTCGACGAGCCCGTCGATTGAGTTCAGCCGCCGCGCGAAGCCGCATCCCGCTCACAACTGCGCTCCACGCCGGTCGGATACGCGGGATACGGATTCTCATGCGGCCATGTACCTCGGCCGCGGCTAGCGGAATCGCGGTCGGCTACGGCGTTTCCGGTCGGTTTGCTGGTTGTCGCTGCTCGGACAGCCGATCGGGGCCCGGCCTGCGGCGGTCGAGGTCAGTACCCTTCGTACTGCCGCCGCGGAGGTGCAACGCTGCGCGGGTTTCGGGTGCGGCATCGCCGGTCTACATCTCTCCGGTGTCGGCGGACAACTCGACGGCCTCGATGCCGGCCATGACGGTGCGGTCCGCGTACCCGGTCCGCCGTCGCTCGCCGGAACAGGCAGAGGACCGGTCGACGAGGCGGTCGGAGGTACGGCTGGTCATCGATCATCAACTCCCGCGGGTACGAAGCACTGATGACCGTCCCACCGGTCGGCTACCGGGGATCGGCTTTCGCCTACGAGATTGGCCGCATACCGCCGAGGGCACGAGTGTTGCGCTCAGCTCGAGCACAACATCCGCATCCCGATCACTATGGTTCGCCGGAGCACTCCTCTCCGAATGATTTGCGGCGCCTCGGTTTCCGGAGGCTCATGGCGTCTTACCGATGTCGACACCGGGGGCCGCGTCGGTGATGACCGAGTCCGCAGCGACGACGGCGCCGCCGCCCTTGCCTCGCTTACGTGCCCGTAGCCGTCGTTCGAGCCGGGTCGCAACCAGCGTCAACGTGCTGTTGAGGGCGATCATGATGATCGCGATGACGATCAGCGCCGGAATCGTGTTCTGTTCGGCCGCGCCGAGTTGCTGCCCCGAGCGCACGACCTCGACGTAGGTGATCTGGTAGCCCAGTGCCGAGTCCTTCAGCGCGACCACCATCTGCGAGATCAGCGCGGGCAGCATCGCCGTGATCGCTTGCGGCAACAGGATCAACCGCATCAGCTGGTTCTTGCGCATGCCGAGCGCGACCGCGGCCTCGGTCTGTCCTTTCGGCAGCGAGCGGATGCCCGCTCGCACGATCTCCGCGATGACCGAGCCGTTGTAGACGGTCAGCGCGGTGACCACCGCGGCGAGCGCGAGATCATCGGACTTGAACACGTCGTACTCGGAATACACGGCGAACAGGAAGATCATCAGGATCAGCACCGGGATGGCACGCGCCACCTCGACGATCGCCCCCGCGACCCAACGCACGATGCGATGATCCGACAGTCGCAGGACGCCGAAGATCATGCCGATGATCAACGCGAACACGATCGACAGCAGCGCGGCCACGATCGTGCCGCGCAGACCGGGCAGCAGATAGGTCGACCAGACCTCCGCCTCCAGGAACGGCTTCCACTTCTCCGCGGTGAACTGCCCCTTCTCGGCGAAGCCGCGGTAGAGCAGCCAGCCTGCCGCGGCCACGGCGGCCACAACCAGCAGCGAGTAGACAGTGTTGCGCAGCTTCGCCTTCGGGCCCGGCGCGTCGAACAGGACCGAAGCACCCGCGCTCATACCCGCGCCTCACTGACGCTCATCGAGCCACCTCGTACTTCTTGGCCAGCCAGCCGAAGAGCAAGCCGGTCGGCAGGGTCAGGATTACGAAGCCGAGTGCGAAGATCGCTCCGATCGCCAGGACCGCGGCCTCTGTCTCGGTCATTTCCGCCATCAGAGTCGCCGCCTCGGCGACACCGATGGCCGAGGCGATGGTGGAGTTCTTGGTCAGCGCGATCAGGACGCTGCCCAGCGGAGCGATGACCGAACGGAACGCCTGCGGCAACACGACCAGCCGCAAGTTCTGCAAGAAGCCGAAGCCGAGTGAGCGCCCCGCCTCGGACTGGCCCATCGGTACGGTGTTGATGCCCGCACGTAACGACTCGCAGACGAAGGCGGCGGTGTAGATGCTGAGGCCGATGACTGCGAAGCGGAAGTTGTTCTGCGCCAGGGAATCCGGCCCCTCGCCGGCGAGGCGCCAGCCCATCGTCGTGTAGAGGCCCAATGACATGAACACGATGATCAGCGTGAGCGGGGTGTTGCGGAAGACGGTGACGTAGGCGGTGCCGACCCAGCGGGCGACGGGCACGGGAGACACGCGCAAGCCGGCCACGACAGTGCCCATGATCAGCGCGCCGACCCCGGAGAGCACGGTCAGTTGAATTGTCACCCAGAAGGCTTCGAGGATTTGGTTGTCGTACCTCGAGATCAGGTCGAACACGGCGGACGCGTCCCTCCGATCAGGTCTCGATGGTCAGGAAAGTGCGGTGGGTGGCCCGTGCCGGGGCGTGGCCCGGGCCACCCGTCCGGGCGCGGGAGGTCAGTACCGATTCACGGTCGGCGGCTGGGGGGCCTGGTAGCCGGACGCGCCGACGGTCGAATCGAAGGCCTTCTTCCAGGAGCCGTCGGCGATCATCGACTCGATGGCGTCGTTGATCTTGTCCCGCAGTTCCTTGTCGCCCCTCTTCAACCCGATGCCGTAGTTCTCCGTGGTGAACGGCTTGCCGACCACCTTGAACGCGCCGCTGCTCTGCGCGGCATACCCGGCGAGGATGATGTCGTCGGTGGTCACGGCGTCCCAGGATCCGGCGCGCAGACCCTCGAGGCAGAGCGAGTAGGTGTCGTTGGTCTGCAGCTGGGTATCGGGGAAGTTCTTCTCGATGTTCTGGGCCGGTGTGGAGCCCTTCACCGAGCAGACCTTCTTGCCCTTCAGATTGTCCGGGCCGTTGATGTCGGTGTTGTCGGCCCGCACCAGCAGCGACTGTCCGGCGATGTAGTACGGGCCGGCGAAGTCGATCTTCTCCTTGCGCTTGTCGTTGATCGAGTAGGTGGCGACGATGTAGTCGACCTGCCCGTTCTCGATCAGCGTCTCCCGCTGCGGTGACGGCGCTTCCTTGAACGTGATCCGGTCCGGCTGCACACCCAGTTTCCCGGCGACGTACTCGGCCACCTCGACATCGAAGCCGCTGTAGGACCCGTCCTTGTTACGCAGGCCCAGACCCGGCTGGTCGAATTTGATGCCGATGGTGAGCTTGCCGTCCTTGGCGTGGTCCAGGGCGGACTTGTCGTCGCCGCCGCCGCACGCGGTGGCGGTCGCGGCGGCGAGTGTCAGGGCGATCGCCCCGACGCCGATGCGCAGAGCGCGATTGATCCTCATCGAGTTCCTTCTCCCTATCCGTGGGTGTGCTGGCCGCTGTCCGGCAGATCAGTGGCTCAAAATCTTGCCCAGGAAGTCTCTGGCCCGCTCCGACTTCGGGGCGGTGAAGAAGACGTCCGGCGACGCGTCCTCCACTATCTGGCCGTCGGCCATGAACAACACCCGGTTCCCGGCGCGGCGCGCGAAGCCCATCTCATGGGTGACGACCAGCATCGTCATCCCCTCCTTGGCCAGCGACACCATCACTTCGAGCACTTCGTTGACCATCTCCGGGTCCAGCGCGGAAGTCGGCTCGTCGAACAGCATCACCTTCGGGTTCATCGCCAGCGCCCGGGCGATGGCGACGCGTTGCTGCTGCCCGCCGGACAGTTGTGCCGGGTACTTGTCGGCCTGATCGGCGATGCCGACCCGGTCGAGCAGTTCCATGGCGCGGGCGCGAGCGTCGTCCTTCTTGACCTTGCGCACCTTGACCGGCGCGAGCATGACGTTCTCGATGATCGTCTTGTGCGCGAACAGGTTGAACGACTGGAAGACCATGCCTACGTCGGCGCGCAGGGCGGCCAGTGCGCGGCCCTCCGCGGGCAGCGGGACACCATCGATGGCGATGTCGCCGGAGTCGATCGGCTCCAGCCGGTTGATGGTGCGGCACAGCGTCGATTTACCGGAGCCAGATGGGCCCAGAACGATGACGACCTGCCCTTTCGGGACCTCCAAAGTGATGTCCCTGAGTACGTGCAGGTCGCCGAAGTGCTTGTCCACATTGCGCATCAAGATCATCGGCGGCGCGCTGGTGGCGGCGCTGACGTCCCCGGCAGAGGCGTCCCCGGGAGTGCCGGGAGCGGCGGCGTCGTCGGTCATGGTCATGACCTTAGGCAAAAATCGGGGATTTGCCCGGCTTTCCGCGACACACCGTCTCGCCGCGCCGATTCGACATGCGCGCGTAACCTCACGGTCGGATCGGTGTCGGCCGCCGACGCCCGGAGCCTGCGCCGATGCCCGCGAAAACCGTCGAAGGCCGCCCCGTACCCTGGATGGGTGGA
The DNA here is from genome assembly GCF_042802775.1 of Nocardia sp. NPDC057455. NCBI lineage: Bacteria > Bacillati > Actinomycetota > Actinomycetes > Mycobacteriales > Nocardiaceae > Nocardia > Nocardia sp. NPDC057455. The sequence goes on from NZ_JBHVDM010000003.1 coordinate 28,812, forward strand.
TTCGATCGGACAGGCAGTGCAGGCTCCCGCCGAGGGCACAGCGCGCAGTTACGAGGTCCGCACCTTCGGTTGCCAGATGAACGTGCACGATTCCGAACGCTTGTCGGGTTTGCTGGAGGACGCGGGATACGTGAAGGCCGCGCCCGGCGCGACGGCCGACCTCGTCGTCTTCAACACCTGTGCCGTGCGTGAGAACGCCGACAACAAGCTCTACGGCACGCTCGGTCACCTGGCGCCGACCAAGGCGAGCCATCCGGGCATGCAGATCGCTGTCGGCGGCTGCCTGGCGCAAAAGGACCGCGACGTCGTGGTGCGCAAGGCGCCGTGGGTGGACGTGGTCTTCGGTACGCACAACATCGGCTCGCTGCCGGTGCTGCTGGAGCGGGCGCGGCACAACCGGGAAGCCCAGGTGGAGATCCTGGAGTCGCTGGAGGCGTTCCCGTCCACGCTGCCGGCCAAGCGCGAATCCGCCTACGCGGGGTGGGTTTCCATCTCGGTCGGCTGCAACAACACCTGCACCTTCTGCATCGTGCCCGCCCTACGCGGCAAGGAGGTCGACCGCCGCCCCGGTGACGTGCTCGCCGAGGTACAGGCACTGGTGGAGCAGGGTGTGCTCGAGGTGACGCTGCTCGGCCAGAACGTGAACTCCTACGGCGCGTCGTTCGCCGATCCGAGCGAGCCGCGCGACCGCGGCGCGTTCGCCAAACTGTTGCGCGCGTGCGGGCATATCGAGGGCTTGGAGCGGGTCCGCTTCACCTCGCCGCATCCGGCCGAGTTCACCGACGACGTGATCGATGCCATGGCCGAGACCTCGAACATCTGTCCGCAGCTGCACATGCCGCTGCAATCCGGCTCGGACCGGGTGCTCAAGGCGATGCGCCGCTCCTACCGCAAGGCCCGTTACCTCGGGATCATCGACAAGGTGCGTGCCGCGATGCCGCACGCCGCGATCACCACCGACATCATCGTGGGCTTCCCCGGGGAAACCGAAGAGGATTTCCAGGAGACCCTGGATGTGGTGCGGCAGGCGCGTTTCACCAGCGCCTATACCTTCCAGTACTCCAAGCGGCCCGGCACGCCCGCCGCGGACATGCCCGATCAGCTGCCCAAGGCCGTCGTTCAGGAACGTTACGACCGCCTCATCGCGCTGCAGGAGGAGATCTCCCTGGCCGCCAACCGTGAGCTGGTCGGCACCGAGGTGGAGCTACTCGTGGCCGATGGCGCGGGCAAGAAGAACGCCGCGACCGCGCGCATGAGCGGCCGCGCGCGCGACGGCAGGCTGGTGCACTTCCGGCCGGGTGGCACCGCCGAGCCGATTCGCCCCGGCGACCTGGTCACCGTCGACATCACCGCCGCGGCGCCGCACCACTTGGTCGCCGATGCCGTGCTCAAGACACACCGCCGCACCCGCGCCGGTGACGCGCACGAGCGCGGCATCACACCGAAGACCGCGCCGATCGGTGTGGGGCTCGGCCTGCCCCGCATCGGCGCGCCCATCGCGGAACCCGCGGCCGCGGGCTGCTCGACCGGCTGCGGCGCATGACCACCGGCCCGGACGACGACGAGGGCGGCGCCGATGGTGCCGTTCCCGCGTCCGGTGACGAGGAGCGCGCAGCGTCCGCGGCGAACCCGCGACACCAGCCAGGCAGCCGCGATGGCGACGAACGAAACGAGGACTCAGTGAGCTCGGTCGAGAGCACCGGCGATTTCGAACAGTTCCGCGACGATCTCGACGCCGTCGAGCGCAAGATCGCCGGTGAGATCGATCCGGGCATCCGCGCCATGGTCGTGGCCGGTGCGGTGTTCCTGCTGCTGGCCTCGCTCGTGCTGTCGCACGCCGGCGCCGCGCGCGGATTCGATGTGCTGTTGAACACCGACGTCGCGCGGGACGAGCACATCGGGCTGCCCTCGCGGGTGTTCGTCTGGTTCCTCGTGGTCTTCGGCATCGGGTTCTCGACGCTGGCGCTGATGACCCGCCGCTGGGTGCTGGCCTGGGTCGCCGTCGCTGGCAGCGCTGTGGCCAGTGTGTTCGGTGTGCTCTCGATCTGGCACCGTCAGACCCCCGGCGTGGGTAACTACATCGGTGCGGGGCCCGGCATCGGCCTGATCCTGGGCGCGATCGTGACCGTCGTGCTCACCTTCCACTGGATCCGGGTGGTGTGGAGCCGCACCGCGCTGCACCTGGCCGCCGAGGAGCAGCGCCGCAACGCCTCCGCGGCCGCGGAGGAACGCGACCGGCGTCGTCTCATGGGCGATTCCTGAGCGATCGCCCACACACGTGCGGCCCTCCCGGATGGGAAGGGCCGCAATCATCGATCGAGCCGGACTCAGCGGTTGCTGACGGCGCCTTCGGCGGCCTCAGCCCACTCCCGCCACTGCTTGGCTTGCTCCAGCGCCTTCTCCGCGTCGCGCGAGTTGCCCGCGGCCTGCGCTTTCGCGGCCTGCTCCTCGAACTGCGCCACGCGCTCCCGGAACTGGGCGGCGCGGGCCATCGCCTCGGGATCGGTGCGCCGCCACTGCGCGTCGGCGGCGTCGCGCACGCGCTTCTCGATCGCCCGCAGCTTGCCTTCGAGGTCCTGCATGCGCTCGCGCGGCACCTTGCCGATGGTGTCCCACTTGCCCTGGAGTTCGCGCAGCGCGCTACGGGCCGCTTCCAGGTCGGCGGACGGATCGATGAAGGCGTAGGCGCTCAGCAGTTCCTCTTTGGCGGCCGCGTTCTGTTCGAACTCGGCGTCGCGCTCGGAGACAGCGGCGTTGCGGGCGGCGAAGAACACATCCTGCGCGCTTTTGAAGCGCCGCCACAGCGCCTCGTCGGCCTCGCGCGGCGCGCGCCCGGCGGCCTTCCACTCGGCGAGCAGATCGCGGAAGACGCCCGCGGTGGCCACCCACTCGGTGGAGCCGGACAGCTCCTCGGCCTGCACGCACAGTTCTTCCTTGCGCGTCTTCGCGGCGGCGCGTTCACGATCCAACTCGGCGAAGTGCGCGCCGCGGCGGCGGTTGAACGCCTCGCGGGCCTTGGAGTAGCGCTTCCACAGCGCGTCGTCCACCTTGCGGTCCACGCCGCGGATGGACTTCCACTCGTCCAGGATCTCGCGCAACCGATCGCCCGCGGCCTTCCACTGGGTGGACTCGGCGGCGATCTTCTCCGCCTCGGCGGCCAGCGCCTCCTTGCGTTCGGTGTGCTCGTGCCGGGCGCGTTCCTTCTCTTCTTTGGCGTGCGCGGCGGCTTCTTCGGAGTGCTCGGCGATGACCTGCAGGCGCCGGGCCAGCCCCTCGATGTCTCCGATGACGGAGGCGGTCGGCAGCGACTCGACCAGCGCCACGGCGGCGGCCTTGGTCTTGCGTGCGTCCGCGCCCGCGGCCAGCCGGGCCTCCAGCAGAGCGACCTCGGTGGCCAGATCGTCGAACCGGCGGCCGAAGTGAGCCAGTCCCTCCGTGGCGTCACCGGCCTGCCACGAGCCGACCTGGCGTTCACCCTCGGGGGTCTTCACCCAGGCGGTACCGTCCTCATCGACCCGGCCCCACCGGCTCGGATCGGACACGGTGGGGACTACGACGGGATGGGGATGCTGTTGAGCCGGGCCAGGGGCGGGTTTGACCGCGTGCGGCTTGGGCGGTGGAATCGAGCGGCCCGGTTTCGGGGCACCGGAAGAACGGGGCATCTTGCCGGGGCCGGCTTTCGCGGTTCCGTTGCTGTCGGTCATCTTTCCTCGTCCCTGCCGCGCGTCACGGCTGCCTGGTTACGCCCTAGCTCATCCCATTCAACCCGGTCCGAGCCCTTGTGACCATCGACCCATGCCTTCCCGAGGAGGAATCCCGGGGGTTTCCAACCCCTGATGACCTGGGTTGTAGCTCCTCGAACACTATCAATCCCGGCGGTATTTCCGGCAGAGACACTCGAAGCCGGGCGGTACCGGTGGTCCCGCAACGACTACGGTTACGACGTGTTCTCCGTCGCCGCTCTGGTTCCGTCGCCACCCGTGCTGGTTCCCGAGCTGTGCGGCGGCGTGGCGGACTCGGCGGGAGCGGGCGATTCCGACCCGCGCGAGGTGCTGCGGTCCGCCGTGCTCGACGCCGTACGCGCCTTCGCGGCCGTGACGGAGCGCTGGACGGTGCTGGGCGTCGGCGCAGGCGACGGCATGTTCGGTCCGGAGACCGCGGGCACGTTCCGCGGATTCGGCGCGGACGTGCGCGTCGGTCTTTCCGGCGCGGCGGTCGCCGGAGCGCAGGTGGCCGAAGCCGACCTGCCGTTGTCCGTGCTGATCGGCGGATGGCTGCGCGGGCAGGCCGCCCCGAGCGCGGTCGCCGAGGCGCGCGTCGTCCCCGCGGACGCGACGCCGGAGCACTGCCGCGAGGCCGGGGCGAAGCTGCGCGCCGATCTCGACGGCGACGTCGCGCCGCGCGGTGTGCTGGTCGTCGCGGACGGCGCCGCGACACTGTCCACCAAGGCACCCGGCTACCTCGACGAACGAGCCCGGCCGGTGCAGGACCAGCTCGATCACGCCCTGACCACGGGGGATCGCGCCGCGCTGCGGGCACTCGATCCCGGGCTGTGCGCCGAACTGGGCCTTTCCGGACGCGCCGCCTACCAGGTGCTGGCCGGTCTGTTCCGGACCGACCCGCTGGTCGAGACCCGTTACTGCGACGCTCCGTTCGGGGTCGGTTACCACGTGAGCCTCTGGCGGCCCACGGGAGATGATGCGCCGTGAGCGATTCCGGCATCACTCCGATCGCGGTCGTCGGTCCCACCGCCACCGGCAAATCCGATCTCGCCCTCGAACTGGCCGAACGGCTCGGCGGTGAGATCGTGAACATCGACGCCATGCAGCTCTACCGCGGCATGGACGTCGGCACCGCGAAGCTGCCCGTCGCGCAGCGCCGGGGCATTCCGCACCACCAGCTCGACGTGCTCGACGTGACCGACACCGCCTCCGTGGCCGCCTATCAGGCGGCGGCAGGCGCGGACGTCGTCGCGATCATGGGGCGCGGCCGGGTGCCCGTCATCGTGGGCGGATCGATGATGTATGTCCAGGCGCTGCTGGACGACTGGGAATTCCCGGCCACCGATCCGGCCGTCCGGGCGCGCTGGGAGGCGGTGCTCGCGCAGCGGGGTGTCGCGGCGGTGCACGCGGCGCTGCGCGAGGCCGATCCGGTGGCCGCGGCCACCATCCTGCCCACCGACGGGCGCCGCATGGTGCGGGCGCTCGAGGTCGTGGAACTCACCGGAGAGCCGTTCGCCGCCTCGGCGCCGACCATCGGGCGGCCGCGCTGGGGCACCGTCGTCATCGGCGTCGACCGGGAGACCTCGGCACTGGACGAGCGCATACAGCGGCGCACCGCGGCGATGTTCGACGGTGGGCTGGTCGAGGAGGTACGCGGCCTGATCGAGCACGGCCTGCGGGAGGGCGTCACAGCCCGGCGCGCCATCGGCTACGCACAAGTCCTGGCCTATCTGGACAACGAATACGACCTGAACCACGCTCAGGAACGCACCCTGATCGGCACCCGGCGCTACGTGCGCAGGCAACGCTCCTGGTTCCGGCGCGATCCTCGGGTGCGGTGGGTGGACGGCGGCGCGGCGGATCCGGTCGCGACGGCGCTGGCCCTGCTCGAAGAGAAAGAACGGACTCCGCAGTGACCCGACGTGTGAGCACGCGCAACGCCTCCGTCCAGGTGTGGCAGGCCTACCTCAACAATCGCACCAAACGTCATCGCGACGGCCGTTTCCTGGTGCAAGGGGTGCGTCCGATCACGCAAGCCGTGGCCAACGATTGGCCGCTGGAGACGCTGCTGTACCGCCTGGGCGGCCAGGAGCTGTCGGGCTGGGCGCGCGAAGTGCTGGACACCAGCGGCGTGCCGCAGGTCGGCTTGGTGCCCGAACTGATGGCCGAGCTCGGCGAGAAAGCCGGTGGGATACCGGAACTCGTGGCGGTCGCGGAGTCGCGGCAGCCCGAGCTGGAAACCTTCGAGCCGGGCGAGCCGGGGGAGGACGCGCCGGTGGTCGTGGTGTTCGACCGGCCCAACTCGCCCGGCAATCTCGGCACCCTGATCCGCTCGGCAGACGCGTTCGGGGCCTGCGGCGTCATCGTCACCGGGCACGGCGCCGACCAGTACGACCCGCAGGCCGTGCGGGCCTCGACCGGCTCGCTGTTCGCCGTGCCGGTGATCCGCGCGGCCGGGCCCGCACAGGTGCTGGAGTTCCGTAACCGGCAGGTGCGCCGTGGCATTCCGACCCGCATCGTGGGGACCGACGAGCACGCCCCGCACGCCGCCTACGACTACGACTTCACCGACGCGACCATCCTCGTGGTCGGCAACGAGACCAGCGGGATGAGCACGGCCTGGCAGGCAGCCTGCGACGACATGGTGTACATCCCGATGGGTGGCACGGCCAGCTCGCTGGGAGCGCCCTCGGCGGCCGCGGTGGCGCTCTACGAAATTTCCCGGCAGCGCCGGACGTTTGCCAAGTGACGACGAGATAGGGAGACATCGCACGTGCCGGATATCGAGTTCACCAAGGGGCACGGCACCCAGAACGACTTCGTGGTGCTGCCGGACCCGGGGGCCGGCCTGGCGCTGACGGCCGCGCAGGTCGGAGCGCTGTGTGATCGCCGTCGCGGGCTCGGCGCGGACGGTGTGCTTCGGGTCGCGCGCGCCGGTGCGCTGCTGGCCGCCGGTGTGCTCACGCGGATCCCGGAGGGTGTCGGCGCGGACGACTGGTTCATGGACTACCGCAACGCCGACGGCTCGATCGCGGAGATGTGCGGCAACGGCGTGCGCGTGTTCGCCCATTACCTGAACGTGGCAGGACTCGAGACCCGCGACAGCTTCGTCGTCGGTAGCCGCGCCGGCGCGCGCCCGGTGACGGTGCATGCCGGGAACGCGGTCACCGGTGACGTCACCGTCGGTATGGGGCCGGTGCGCGAACTCGGCGCGTCCACCGCGACTCTCGCGGGCTGGGCGCTGCCCGGCATCGGTATCGACGTCGGCAATCCGCATCTGGCCTGCGTCGATCCGGCGATGTCCGCGGACGCGCTCGGCAAGCTCGACCTCACCGTGGCGCCCGGCTTCGATCCGGACCTGTTCCCGCACGGCGTGAACGTCGAGATCGTCACCGCGTTGGACGCAGAGGGGTCGGTCGACATGCGGGTCTACGAGCGTGGCGTTGGCGAAACCCGTTCCTGTGGAACCGGAACCGTCGCCGCGGCCGCCGCGGCGCTGGCCGCCGACGGCTTCCGGATCGCCGAGGACACCGGCCGGGTGACGGTCCGGGTGCCCGGCGGCGAACTGACCGTCGGCCTGGAGCGCGGCTCGGCCTGGCTGCGCGGGCCGTCGGTCCTGGTGGCCACGGGCCATCTCGCCGGATCGTGGTGGGACGGGCTGTAGCGGCGTCGCGATTCGATAACCGGGTGCGTGCTGCGGTGATGTCGTGGCAGCATGGATGGTGTATGAGAAAATCAGAGACGTATGAATTCACTCCGGCGGACGCGAACGATCGCGCCGCCGAGGCGGCCGACGACGCCGTGACCGGCGAAGACGCGGTCTCCGGCGACGTCGTCGCCGAGCACGCCGCGCGGATGAAACGGTCCGGCTGGTCGGCCGATCCGACCGTGGGTGAGCTGCAACTGGATGAACGCAGTTCACTGCGGCGCGTGGCGGGCCTGTCCACCGAACTCGCCGACATCACCGAGGTCGAGTACCGGCAGCTGCGCCTGGAACGCGTCGTGCTGGTCGGCGTATGGACCGCCGGTACCGCCGCACAGGCCGAGGCGAGCATGGCCGAGCTGGCGGCGCTCGCCGAGACCGCGGGTTCCGAGGTGCTCGAAGCGCTGATCCAGCGCCGCGACCGGCCGGATCCGGCCACCTACATCGGCTCCGGCAAGGCCGAGGAGCTGCGTACCGTCGTGCTGGAGACCGGCGCCGACACCGTCATCTGCGACGGCGAGCTGACTCCGGCGCAGCTGACCGCCCTGGAGAAGGTGGTCAAGGTCAAGGTGGTCGACCGGACCGCGTTGATCCTGGACATCTTCGCCCAGCACGCCACCTCCCGGGAGGGCAAGGCGCAGGTGTCGCTGGCTCAGATGGAGTACATGCTGCCCAGGCTGCGCGGTTGGGGCGAGTCGATGTCCCGGCAGGCCGGTGGCCGCGCGGGCAGCAACGGCGGCGTGGGTCTGCGTGGCCCCGGTGAGACCAAGATCGAAACCGATCGGCGTCGCATTCGCGAGCGCATGGCCAGACTGCGCCGGGAGATCCGGGAGATGAAGACCGCGCGCGACACCATGCGGGCGCGCCGCAACTCCAGCGGCATCCCGTCCGTCGCGATCGTCGGTTACACCAATGCGGGCAAGTCGAGCCTGATGAACAAGCTCACCGGTTCCGGGGTGCTCGTCCAGGACGCGCTGTTCGCCACTCTCGATCCGACCACCCGCCGGGCGGAGCTGGACGACGGGCGCGAGGTCGTCTTCACCGACACCGTCGGTTTCGTGCGGCATCTGCCCACACAACTGGTCGAGGCGTTCCGTTCCACCTTGGAAGAGGTGACCGGCGCCGACCTGCTGCTGCACGTGGTGGACGGTTCCGACGCACTGCCCGCAGAGCAGATCAAGGCCGTCCGCGAGGTGATCACCGACGTGATCAAGGAATCCGGTACGCCCGCCCCGCCGGAGTTGCTGGTGGTGAACAAGACCGACGCCATGGGGCCGACCGAGCGCACCAACCTGCGCGCGTTGCTGCCGGACGCCTCGTTCGTCTCCGCGCACAGCGGTCATGGCATCGACGCGCTGCGCGAGCGGCTCGCCGAAATGCTCGGCGGCCTGGACGTGGAGATCAGCGTGCTGCTGCCGTACACGCGCGGCGACCTGCTCGCCCGCATCCATGCCGACGGCCGCATCCTGGACTCACACCACGAGGAGGGGGGAACCCGCGTGCACGCGCGCGTCCCGCATGCTCTGGCTGCTGCCCTCTCGGAGTACGCACACGCGGGCACGGGGGAGTCCGGCGAGTAGGTTTCGCTTCCCCCAGCCGCGACCTGCGACTCGGCCCCACGGCAGCGGAGTTCGGTGCGAGCCGCTGGTTGTCGGCTGTCTCGGAGCCTCGCCACGTGGGTACATACGCCGACGCGGATGTGGGCGCGGAGCAGTGCGCATGCCATGGGGTTTCGCTGCGGGGGCGGGCGTCGGAACGGACGTCTCGTGCGCCTCGGCGGGGTGATGATTGCGAGTTCGCGATGGGCTTGCCGGGACGACGAACGAGCTGGTCGATCGACCGAATCGGGCGTGTCACGATGTGACGCGCACATCCGGTGCGACGCAGTCGATTTCGTTGCGCTATCGTCATCGAATCGACACCAGGAGGGTTCATGTCGGACGCCCGCTCCGATCCCCGCACCCGGCGCTCCGGCGCCGCGAACAGCGCCGATCCGGCGCTCACCGATGGTGCGCCGCTGTCGGTCTCGCTGACCGGCACCGATCTGCGGGTGATCGACACCCTGCTCGCGCCACTGCGCGCGTGGACCAGCCCGCGCTTCTACGGCTTGGAGAACATTCCCGCCGACGGCCCGGTGCTGCTGGTCGGTAACCACAACTTGCTGGGCGGCATCGACGCGCCGATGCTGCTGCCCGAGGTACTGCGCCGTCGCGGCCGCCTGATCCGCGGTCTCGCCGAGAACGTGCTGATCAACGTGCCCGGTGTACGTCACCTGCTGCACCGCTACGGCGCGGTACGCGGGACTCGGTCCAACTGTCTGGCCCTGCTGCGCCGCGGTGAGGCCGTGATGGTGTTTCCCGGCGGCGGCCGGGAGGCGGTCCGCCGCAAGAACGAGAAGTACCTGTTGAAGTGGGAGGGGCGCAGCGGCTTCGCGCGCATGGCCATCGAGGCCGGCGCGCCCATCGTCCCGGTCGCGATGATCGGTGTCGACGACGCCTACGACATCGTGGCCGACGGCGACCATCCGATCCTGCGCCCGCTGCGCTGGACCGTGCAAGCGCTCGGCCTCAGCCGCGACCTCACCCCGCCGCTCATCCGCGGCGTCGGTCCCACCGTCATCCCGCGTCCGGAGCGCTTCTATTTCTCCGCCGGCGCGCCTATCGACCCGGCGCCCTGGCACAACGCGGGCGACATGCACGCCGCCGCGATCGAATTCCGCGACGTGGTGCGCAAGGCGCTCGAGGAGGAGATGAACTTCCTCTTCGCCGAACGGGCGCGCGACCAAGGCCGCACCTTGGTGGGCCGGGTGCGCGGCTGGCTGAACCTCTGACGGCTCGGCGCTGCCCGGTCTTCGCGCGGCCGACCGGTTGATGATCTCGGCTCGGTGACCACCGACCCGATCGAGCTGGACACGTCGTAGCCGCTTCGTGTGAGGCGGTCGGGGGCGAACGCCGACGTCGGGTGCCCTCCCTCTCGGCCGGTCGGCACACGGACAAATCCGGATCGCCGATGTGTGGGTCGACAATCCGACCAGCACGGTGGCCTCGAGTCGATCCACGTGGAGAAGTCCGGGTTGGTGGTGCCGTGGTGCCGTTCAGCATGTTCGCCTCGAGGTTCGCCAGGGGCGCCTCGGGTCGGTCCCCGCGGATAGGTCCGGTTGCCGATGCCGGGAAGGGCGGCGAAGGGTGGCGTTGAGCGCGGGCCCTGGAGCGCGGAGTCGCAGTCCTGGGAGCGGCCTCCGATCGAAGGCGGCTCGACCCTTCGCCGGAAATCGGAGACCGGGGGTTCTGCGCTGCTCGGTGGAACGTCCCGGGGTGGCCCGACGTCCCGACCGTTTGCGGGGAATCTCGCTTGTTGATCCGGACCCGCGCGGCCACTCCTGGTGGGACCATGGTTCTGGCCCCAGAAGTGAACAGGGATTCTCCTTCCGGGTACGGTATGGGCAACGACTGGTCGGTGTGGACCGGCCGGTGTGGTCACTAGGAGGTTGGCGTGGAACGCACACTGTTCGAACCCGAACACGAACTGTTCCGGGAGTCGTTCCGCAAGTTTCTCGATCAGCACGTCGCGCCGAATCACGCGAAGTGGGAGGAGCAGGGCATCGTCGACCGGGAGGTCTGGCTCGAGGCGGGCAAGCAGGGCTTCCTCGGCATGGCCATGCCGGAGCAGTACGGCGGCGGCGGGGTGAAGGATTTCCGCTACAACTCCATCGTCTCGGAAGAGTCGGTGCGCGGCCAGTACTCCGGTCTCGGCTTCTCGCTGCACAACGACGTGATCGCGCCTTACCTGCTCGAGCTGGCCAACGACGAGCAGAAGCAGCGCTGGTTGCCCGGTTTCTGCGCAGGCGAGATCATCACCGCGATCGCGATGACCGAGCCGGGCACCGGTTCGGACCTGCAGGGCATCAAGACCCGCGCGGTGCGTGACGGGGACGACTGGATCCTCAACGGCGCCAAGACCTTCATCACCAACGGCATCAACTCCGACATCGTGATCGTGGTGGCGCAGACCGACCCGGAGAAGGGCGCGATGGGCTTCAGCCTGTTCGTGGTCGAGCGCGGTATGCCCGGCTTCGAGCGTGGCCGCAATCTGGACAAGCTCGGCCTCAAAGCCCAGGACACCGCCGAGCTGAGCTTCACCGACGTGCGCGTGCCCGGTAAGAACCTGCTCGGTACCGAGGGCATGGGCTTCATCCACCTCATGCAGAACCTGCCGCAGGAACGGCTCTCGATCGCCGTGATGGCGGCGGCGGCCATGGAGTCCTGTTTGGAGATGACCGTCCAGTACGTCCGGGACCGCAAGGCGTTCGGCAAGCCGATCGGCGCCTTGCAGAACACCCGCTTCGTGCTCGCCGAACTGGCCACCAAGACCACCGCGGTGCGCCTGATGGTGGACAAGTTCATCGAACTGCTCAACGAGGGCAAGCTGACCGCCGAGGACGCGGCGATGGCCAAGTGGTGGAGCACCGAGGAGCAGCTCGACCTGATCAACCGCTGCCTGCAGCTGCACGGCGGATACGGCTACATGAAGGAATACCCGATCGCGAAGGCTTACATGGACGCTCGCATCCAGACCATCTACGGCGGTACCACCGAGATCATGAAGGAGATCATCGGGCGCAGCCTGAAACTCTCCTGATTGCAGGCGGTATCCGCTCGGGTCGCCGTCGTCGGTCGGCCCGAGCGTCGCTTGCGGCACAATCGCCTTCCGAGGTGCCGGGCGGACGCGAGGTCCGTCCATCACCCGAAGCGGAGGAGAGACGATGCCGAGTCTGGCCAATCAGGTCGTGCGCGGATATTTGAAGGCGACGCGCGCCAATCGTGTGTTCGTCGAGGCCGACGCGGCGCGCGAGCGGGTCCGGGATCTCAGTGTGCGGCCCCGGCGCTACGGTCCGCCGCGCAGGCTGCGCGCGGATGTGGCGATCGCGGTGGACCGTCGCGGCGGCTGGCCGGTCTACACGCTCACTCCGCGAGGGCGGCGACCTCGGGGGAACATCGTGTACGCGCACGGTGGTGGCTGGGTGCACGAGATCGCACCGCAGCATTGGGCACTGTGCGCGGCCGTGGCCGCGGAAACCGGTGCGGCCGTGACGGTCGCGATCTACCCGCTGATCCCGTTCGGGACGGCAGCACAAGTCGTCCGTGGCTTCGCGGACCTGGTGCTCGCGAATCAGGAAACGTACGAAAACGTCTGCTTGGCAGGGGATTCCGCCGGTGGGCAGATCGCTCTGTCGGCCGCGGTGGTCCTGCGCGACGACCATCGCGTGCGGCTGCCGGGCACCGTGCTGATCGCCCCCGCCCTCGATCTCTCGCTGACCAATCCCGAGATCCCGGTCGTGCAGCCGCGCGACCCGTGGCTGGGCGTCGCGGGAACGCGGGTGTTGATCGAGCATTGGCGGGGAGATCTCGAGATCGCCGATCCGAGGGTCAGCCCCCTCGCCGCCGACCTGCGCGGGCTCGGTCCGCTGACGGTCTTCTGCGGCACCGACGACATTTTGCACCCGGACACGCGCCTGTTGGTGGACGCGGCGCGTGGGGCCGGGGTCACGGTGGATTACCACGAGGGTCCAGGGCTGCCACACGTCTATCCGCTGACGCCGACCCCCGAAGGACGGGCCGCCCGTAGCGTTGTCATCGAAAGTGTGCGTAGCGCGCTCGCCGGTTGATCATTCGGCCGGGCGCGTCGCCGACTTCGATCCTCGACCGGCATCGGGGCCGGGCACCGGGGTCACGCCTCGGCGGCGGGCAGAGTTACCACGAACTGGGCCCCGGGCGCGCCATCGGTGACGCTGATGCTGCCCCCGTGGCGTTCGACGACATCGCGGACGATGGCCAAGCCCAGGCCCGCGCCGCCTTCGTCGCGGCTGCGGGCGTCGTCCAGCCGGACGAACCGCTGGAAGATGCGGTCGCGATCGGCGGGCGGCACACCCAGACCGTCGTCGGTAACCGTCAGTACCGCTCGCCCGTCGGCGTCTCGCTGCACGGCGACGCGCACGATGCTCGCGGCATGCCGCTGGGCGTTGTCGACGAGATTGCCCAGGACGCGTGCGAGCTGAGTGCGGCTGCCGGTGACCGCCACGGCGTCCTCGGGTGTCGCGATCTGCACGGCGACCCGGTCGCCGACCCGATGCTCGAGTTCGTCGCGGATCAGGACGGTCAGGTCCACGCGATCCGCGCGCGGTTGCTCGCCCGCGTCGAGCCGGGCCAGGAGCAGCAGGTCGGCCGCGAGGTGTTCCAGCCGGATGGTGTCGCCGATCACCCCGTCCAATTCCAGCAGTTCGGGGTGCGCCTGGGCTACCTCGAGCTGGGTGCGCAGACTGGCGATGGGGCTGCGCAATTCGTGTGCGGCGTCGGCGATGAACCGGCGCTGGCGCTCCCCGAATTCCTCCAGCGCGGCGAGCGTGGCGTTGGTGGTGGTCGCCAGTCGGCCGATCTCGTCGCGGGAGCCCGGTTCGGGCACCCGCCGGGAGAGATCGCCGTCCATGATCTCGGCGAGCTGCCTGCGGATCGCCTCCACCGGGCGCAGGGCACGTCTGGTGACCAGCCAGGTCACCAGGGCCACCAGGGCGAGCAGCGGCAGCAGGCCGATCAGCATCGCTTGCCGTGCGTCCGCCACCGCGCTGTCGGCGGTCTCCAGCGAGGAGCCCGCGTAGACGGTGGCGGGCTGCCCGCCCGGGATGGTCACCCCGAGGGCGGCGACCCGGAACGGGTGCGGGCCGTCCTCCGCGTCCACCGTCAGTCGCACATCGCGGAATTCCGCATCGGCCGTCGTAGGGTCCGTGGACTCGGACGGGCTTTCGTCGTCGTCCGATTCCGTCTCGTCGTCGTCTTCTCCTTCGTCCTCGTCACTCTCGTCCTCGTCGCCTTCGTCCTCGGGGGCCTTCGAGAGCGGCCCGAAGTCGGCCATCGGAGGTTTCCCCGCGAGCTCGGCGGCGGCCGCGAGGACCCGGCGGTCCATCGAAACAATCTGCACCGGCTGATCTTCGGCGTCCGGAAGCGACAAGCGCGCGAGGTCGGCGCCCGCGGCGAGCTGGGTCGCCACGTCACGCGCGGTGGTCTCCGCCTGCAATTCGGCGCTGTGCACCAGGTTGTGCCGCAGCACGGCCAGCACCGCGAGCCCGGCGGCCGTCAACGCCACCGCGACCACGGCCGTCGCCGCGACCGTGGTGCGCGCGCGGACCGAACGCCACCAAGCCCGCCTGCTCCGCTCAGGCACGGTCGGCTGCCAGCCGGTATCCGGCGCCGCGGACGGTGGTGATCGATCGGCGCCCGAAGGGCGCATCGATCTTGCGGCGCAATGTGCTGATGTAGACCTCGACGATATTCGGATCACCGTCGTAGGCGAAGTCCCAGACGTGATGCAGGATATCGGCTTTCGACACCACCTCCCCGGCGCGGACGGCCAGGTGCTCGAGCACGGCGAACTCCTTGGCGGTCAGCGTCACCTCCTCCGCGCCGCGGCGGCACGTCCGGGTGCCGGGGTCCACGATGAGGTCGCCGACGCGCAGCACCCGCGCACCGCCGCGGGTTCGGCGGCGCAACAGGGCGCGAATGCGGGCCAGCAGCACAAGGTAGGAGAACGGCTTGCTGAGGTAGTCGTCCGCTCCGGTGTCCAGGCCCTCGGCTTCGTCGTATTCGCCGTCTTTCGCGGTCAGCATGAGCACCGGCGTCTCGTGGCCCCCAGCGCGCAGCGCGGCGCAGACCCGGTAACCGTTCATGCCGGGCAGCATGATGTCGAGGATGATCAGGTCGTAGTCGGTGGTGGTCGCCAGATGCAGCCCCTCGGCGCCGTCGTGCACCACATCCACGGCAAATCCCTCGGCCGACAAGCCTTTTGCCAGTGTGAGAGCCAGACGTTTCTCGTCCTCCACGATCAGCAGACGCATCCACCAAGAGTGGCAGACGGATCCTGAAACCGTCTTCAGGTGGCTTCAGCTCGCCTTCAGTTCCGTGCGTCATCGTGAACGCATTCGAATCAGCACTCCCGCAGGAGGTTTCGTATGAACACCGTTTTCCGCCGTGCTTACGCCGGTCTCCGCTGGCTGCTCGTCGGCACGGCCGTCGCGGCCGCCGTGGTCGGTCTCAGCGTGGCCCTGGCCACGGTCGCGACCGGCGGGCAGAACGATCACACCGTCGCCTTCCGCGCATCCACGGGGGACTGGTCGCTGGTTGCCGACACCGGGATCAGCAGGCAGCAGGCGATCGACAAGGCGGTGCAGGCCGTGCCCGGCGGGCGGTTCCGGTCGATCGAGTTCGACACCGATCGCGGCACCCCGGTCTGGGAGGTGGAACTCACCACGCCCGCGGGCGTTCAGTACGACGTGACGATCGATGCGAACAGCGGCGCGGTCCACAGCGCGGTCGACCACGACTGATCTTTCGGCGGCGCAGGTGTGACGGCTCGGTGCCCGGGTAAGCGCGAGGTGTTTGCCGCTGGGCGGCGGGGATCCGGAGGGGGATCCCGGCCGCCGCTTCACCTCTACCAGGCGGCGTTCGAACCTGCGCATAACGCCTTGGAGACGCGTTCGCCGAGCATAAACGATTTGGTCCTCGCCAGGTTTGCCCGAGAGTAGCCTCAAGGTAGTCCGCTCGAGGAATCGAGGTCGCGATGCACGAGATGGCCATCACGCAGAGCGTCATCGACGCCGTCTGCGAGCACGCGGCGGGCCGGCGGGTCCACACCGTCACCGTCG
Organism: Nocardia sp. NPDC057455; assembly: GCF_042802775.1. Taxonomy (NCBI): domain Bacteria; kingdom Bacillati; phylum Actinomycetota; class Actinomycetes; order Mycobacteriales; family Nocardiaceae; genus Nocardia; species Nocardia sp. NPDC057455. The sequence goes on from NZ_JBHVDM010000003.1 coordinate 44,929, forward strand.
AGGTCGGCGCGCTGTGCGCCGTCGTGCCCGAGGCTATGCGGTTCTGTTTCGAAGTCGCGGCCGAGGCGACCGTCGCCGAGGGCGCGGAACTGGTCCTGGTGGAGCTCCCCGGGGTAGGGGCTTGCCGGACCTGCGGAGCCGAGTTCCGGCTGCCGGACCCGATCCTGCTGTGTCCCTGCGGCAGCGCCGATGTCGAGATCCGTTCCGGGCGCGAGCTGCGTATCCGATCCATGGAGGTGAGTGAGGCATGTGCGCAACCTGCGGGTGCGGCGACGACGCCGCCGCGCTGATTCGCGTCCCGCACGACCACCAGCACTCCGAGGCGCACGACCACGCCCATGAGCACCACCATCCCCATGAGCACGCGCACGGCCCGGACGATGAGCACGTCCACGTGCCCGCCACCGAGACCGTCAGCCTGGAGCTGAAGGTTCTGGCCAAGAACGACGAGCTGGCGCAGCGCAACCGAGCCTGGCTGGCCGAGCGCGACATCGTCGCGCTGAACATGACCAGTTCGCCGGGCGCGGGCAAGACCAGTCTGCTGGAACGCACCATCCGCGAGTCCGGCCAGGCCCCGATCGCGGTGATCGAGGGCGACCAGGCGACATTGCTCGACGCCGAACGGATCCAGGCCACGGGGTGCCGTGTCGTGCAGGTCAACACCGGCGCGGGATGTCACCTGGACGCCGAGATGATGTATCGCGCGTTGGAGCGGCTCGACCCGGCGCCGGGTACGTTGCTGTTCGTCGAGAACGTCGGCAACCTGGTCTGCCCGGCGCTGTTCGACCTGGGGGAGCGGGAGAAGGTGGTCGTCATCTCGGTGACCGAGGGGACCGACAAACCGCTGAAGTACCCGCACATGTTCCAGGCGGCGGGACTGGTGCTGGTGAACAAGACCGATCTGCTGCCCTATGTCGATTTCGATCTGGACCGATGCCGGGAGTACATCCATTCGATCCACCCCGGCGTCGAGGTCCTTCCGCTGTCCGTGAGCAGCGGTACAGGCCTGTCTACCTGGTACGACTGGCTGGTCGCGCGGCGTCGCGCGGCCGGTTCGGCGGCTCTTGAGGATGCCGCCGGGCGCGCTTAAAGTGAAGTGATCAGGATCACATCTACGGGTGACCCCTTCTTCGAGAAAGGCGAGATTCGGCCCCCGGTGGTCCGCTGCGGAAGGTGGCGAGATATGCCCACTCAGGAAGCAGTACGAGCCGAAGAGACGCTGATCCACGTTCTCTGGATCAACGCGGGACTCAGTTGTGACGGTGATTCGGTCGCCTTGACGGCGGCCACGCAGCCGAGCATCGAAGAAATCGCCCTCGGCGCCCTCCCCGGTCTGCCCAAGATCGCCGTGCACTGGCCGCTCATCGACTTCGAGTGCGGGCCGAACGGCGGCGCCGATGATTTCCTGGAGTGGTTCTTCAAGGCCGACCGTGGGGAACTCGAACCGTTCGTTCTGGTGGTCGAGGGCTCGATCCCGAACGAGCAACTCAAGGAAGAGGGCTACTGGTGCGGGTTCGGCAACAATCCCGCCACCGGCCAGCCCATGACGACCAGCGAATGGCTGGACCGTCTCGCGCCGAAGGCCACGGCCATCGTGGCGGCGGGCACCTGCGCGACCTACGGCGGCATCCACGCGATGGCGGGCAACCCGACCGGTGCGATGGGCGTCCCGGACTACCTCGGCTGGGATTGGAAGAGCAAAGCGGGTATACCGATCGTCTGCGTGCCGGGCTGCCCCATCCAGCCGGACAACATGTCGGAGACGCTCACCTATCTGCTCTACATGGCGACCGGACAGGCGCCGATGATCCCACTCGATGAAGCGCTGCGGCCCAAGTGGCTGTTCGGGGCGACCGTGCACGAGGGTTGCGACCGCGCGGGTTACTACGAGCAAGGTGAGTTCGCCACCGAGTACGGCTCGCCTAAATGCATTGTGAAGCTGGGCTGCTGGGGGCCCGTGGTCAAGTGCAATGTCCCCAAGCGTGGCTGGATCAACGGCTTGGGCGGCTGCCCGAACGTCGGCGGCATCTGCATCGGCTGCACCATGCCGGGCTTCCCGGACAAGTTCATGCCGTTCATGGACGAACCCCCCGGCGGGAAGCTCTCCTCCAGCGCATCGGGGCTCTACGGATCGGTGATCCGCAGCCTCCGTCACATCACCGGACGCACCGTCGACAAGGAGCCGCACTGGCGGCACCGGGGCCGGAAGCTGGAGACCGGCGCGACCCGCACTTGGTAGGAGGATCTCTGATGACACAGATCATCCCGGAGCCGTCGCACCGGACGATCGAGCCCGGCCGTCTCGTCGAGATGGCGTGGGACCCGGTCACTCGCATCGTCGGCAGCCTCGGCATCTACACCAAAATCGACTTCGATAACCGGGAAGTGGTCGAGTGCCACAGCACCTCGTCCATCTTCCGGGGCTACTCGATCTTCATGAAGGGCAAGGACCCGCGCGACGCGCACTTCATCACCAGCCGCATCTGCGGCATCTGCGGCGACAATCACGCCACCTGTTCGTGCTACTGCCAGAACATGGCCTACGGCGTGCGCCCGCCGCACCTCGGCGAGTGGGTCGTCAACCTCGGCGAGGCCGCCGAGTACATGTTCGACCACAACATCTTCCAGGAGAACCTGGTCGGCGTGGACTACTGCGAGAAGATGGTCTCCGAGACCAACCCGGGTGTGCTGGCCAGGGCGGAGAACGCCGAGGCGCCGCACGCGGGCGACCACGGGTATCGCACGATCGCCGACATCATGCGGGCGCTCAACCCGTTCACCGGTGAGTTCTACCGCGAGGCCTTGCAGGTCAGCCGGATCACCCGGGAGATGTTCTGCCTGATGGAAGGCAGGCACGTCCACCCGTCCACGCTGTATCCCGGTGGACCGGGCACGGTCGCGACGATCCAGTTGATGACCGATTACCTGTCCCGGCTGATGCGCTATGTGGAATTCATGAAGAAGGTCGTGCCGATGCACGACGACCTGTTCGACTTCTTCTACGAGGCGCTGCCGGGATACGAGAAGGTCGGTCTGCGGCGCACGCTGCTGGGTTGCTGGGGCTCGTTCCAGGACCCGGAGGTCTGCAATTTCGAATACAAGGACATGGAGGACTGGGGCCGCAAGATGTTCGTCACCCCCGGCGTCGTGGTCGACGGCAAGCTGCTGACCACCTCCCTGGTGGACATCAACCTGGGCCTGCGGATCCTGCTCGGCAGTTCGTATTACGAGGACTGGACCGATCAGGAGATGTTCGTCCAGACCGATCCGCTGGGCAACCCGGTGGACCGGCGCCACCCCTGGAACCAGCACACCAACCCCCGGCCGCAGAAGCGGGACTTGGACGAGAAGTACAGCTGGGTGATGTCGCCGCGCTGGTTCGACGGCACCGATCACCTCTCCCTGGACACCGGCGGTGGCCCGCTGGCCCGGCTGTGGGCGACGGCTTTGGCCGACCTGGTCGACATCGGGTACGTGAAGTCGACCGGGAACAGCGTGCAGATCAACCTGCCCAAGACCGCGCTCAAAGGCCCGGTCACGCTGGAGTGGAAGATCCCGGTGCACGGCAGCAACACCCTCGAGCGCAACCGCGCGCGCACCTATTTCCAGGCGTACGCGGCGGCCTGCGCGCTGCACTTCGCTGAGAAGGCGATGGCGGAGATCCGGGCCGGCCACACCAAGACCTGGGAAAAATTCGAGGTTCCCGAAGAGGGCATCGGCTGCGGCTTCACCGAGGCGGTGCGCGGCGTGCTGTCGCATCACATGGTGATCCGGGACGGCAAGATCGCCAACTACCACCCGTATCCGCCGACGCCGTGGAATGCCAGCCCGCGCGACAGCTACGGCACACCGGGACCCTACGAGGACGCGGTGCAGGGCCAGCCGATCTTCGAAGAGAACGACCGCGAGCACTTCAAGGGCATCGACATCATGCGCACCGTGCGCAGTTTCGATCCGTGCCTGCCGTGCGGCGTGCACATGTACCTCGGCAACGGGAAGTCGCTGGAGAAACTGCATTCACCGACGCAGACCCTCATCCCCGAGTGAGTCCGCGTCGGGCGAAACGACCGGAGGTGACGGTGGAGGATCGCCCGGACGACCAGGACGACGCAACACTCGGTGAGGCCAGGTGGCGGGAAGCCGGCAACCGCATCGAGACTTTGCTCGAGGCGAGTTCGGCGGGCGGTGCGCTCGCCCGCGAGCGCGCCGAACAACTCGTGCGCGAACTGGTCGAACTCTACGGCGCGGGGCTGACCCGCGCGGTCGCACTGCTCGACGCGGCGGCGGTCGAGCGGTTGACCCGCGACGATCTGGTCGCGAGCCTGCTGCTGGTGCACGGGTTGCATCCGCATGATGTGACCACCCGGGTGCGGACCGCGCTGGACAGCGTGCGCCCCTACCTCGGTTCCCACGGCGGGGACGTCCACTTGGTCGACATCGTCGACGGGGTGGTGCGCCTGGAATTGGCGGGCAGTTGCAAGAGCTGTCCGTCCTCGTCGGTGACGCTCGAACTGGCCGTCGAAGACGCGGTGCGGGCGGCGGCGCCGGAGATCGAGTCCATCGAAGTCGTCGCCGCGCGGACGGAGTCGGCGGGGGTGATCTCCGCCGACTCGCTGTTCTCGCGCGTGCGCGCGGACGGCGCGCGGTCCGGCAGTTGGATCGCGGTCCCCGAACTGGCCGAGTTGGGCGCGGGCGAGGTGGGCGGCTTCGATGTCGCCGGGCTGACCGTCCTGGCCTGCAGGGTGGGGGAGGATCTCTACGCCTACCGGGACCACTGTCCCGGGTGTGACCGCTCCCTCGCGGGTGCGGTGCTGGAGCGGCGCGTGGGATTCCCCACCGGTGACGCGGTGTTGCGGTGCCCCACCTGCCGGGCGCACTACGACGTGGTGCACGCGGGCGCCCGGGTCGACGGCGACGGGCATCTCGAGCCGCTTCCCGTGCTCGTGCGTTCCGGCGAACTGTCGGTGGCGGTGCCGGTGGGGGTGCACGGGTGAGCACACCGTTCCGCGCGCTCCAGCGAATCGCCGCCGACCGCGGGCCCGCTCCCCGGCCCGGCGAGCGATGCGAGATGTGCGCGGAGCCGATCGCCGAGCAGCACCAGCACGTCGTGAATGTCGAGGGCAGGCAGCTGATGTGCGTGTGCCGCGGCTGCTATCTGCTGTTCGTCGACCAGAACGCGGCGCTGCGGTATCGAGCGGTGCCGGACCGGTATCTCGCGTTCCCCGATTTCACGATCAGCCAGGCCGAGTGGGACGCGCTGGAGATTCCGGTGAGCCTGGCGTTCTTCTTCCGCAATTCCGCACTGGAGCGGACGGTGGCGTTCTATCCCGGGCCCGCGGGCGCGACGGAATCGGAATTGCCGCTGGAGCAGTGGCACGCGATCCTGCACCGTCATCCCGAGCTGGACGTGCTGGCTCCCGACGTGGAAGCGCTGCTCATCCGGGTGCCGGATCGCCGGACCGAGCAGGCGGCCTGCCTGCTGCTGCCGATCGATGCCTGTTATGAGTTCGTCGGCCGGATGCGGCTGTTGTGGCGCGGTTTCGACGGCGGTCAGGACGTGCACCGGTATCTGGAGCGGTTCTTCACCGAGGCGTCGGCGCGCGCGAGAGCCGGGGGTGCGACATGAGCCCGGTGTACTCGACGACGTTCGCTGTGCTCGAGATGAAACCCGAGCCATACGCCGTCGCGCCGATCCTGTCCGCGCGCGTGGGCATCGCCGCGCTCGCGGAGGAACCCGTGCACGCCATCGCCCTGCGCGCGCAGGTGCGCATCGAGCCGTTCCGCCGCGGCTACTCCGACGAGGAGGCCGCGGGACTGGTCGATCTGTTCGGTCCGCGCGAACGGTGGCACGAGACCCAGCGTTCGTTTCTCTGGATGCACTGCGCCACCATGGTGCCGAGTTTCACCGGCGGCGCCGAAGTGGATCTGCCCATGCCGTGCACCTACGACTTCGAGGTGACGGGGTCGAAGTACCTGCACGCGTTGCGCGACGGTGTGGTTCCGCTGCTGTTCCTGTTCAGCGGGACCGTTTTCATCCGGGGCAGCACCGGATTCGCCATCCAGCAGATTCCGTGGGACCGCGAGGACAAGTTCGGCATGCCCGTGTCGGTGTGGCAGAACCTGATGGGCGCGTACTTCCCGAATTCCGGGTGGGTGCGGCTGCACAACGACACCCTCCGCGCGCTGGCCGCCTACAAGTCCGGCCACGGCCTCCCCGGTTTCGACGACGCGGTGACCCGCCTGCTGACCAGTACGGAGGAGACGACGTGACGACCGCCGACGCCCGCGCCCGCGCCCGCTCCGTGGCCGACGCGGTGCTCTACGAGGGCTACTTGCTCTATCCCTACCGGGCCGACGCCCGCAAGAACCAGTCGCGCTGGCAGTTCGGTGTGCTGGGACCACGTGGAGCGGCTGCCGCGGGGCTCGGCGAGGAGCCGACGCTGTCGGCGCAATGCCTGGTCGCTCCGGTCGAACATCCGGAGATCACCCTGACCGTCCGGTTCCTTCAGCTCCAGCGCCGCCGAGTGATGAACGGGGACGGCGCGTTCGTCGCCGAGTTGTCCGACGGTGAGCGGTCGTGGCTGTCCTGGGACGAGGCGGTCGAGCAGGAGATCGTCATCGGTCCGGTCCCGCCGGGCCGCCTCGTCCGGCCGCTGACCGTCCCGGGCGGCTCCGACACCGAGGAGATCGCCACGGCCGACGCCTCCGCGCGCGGCACGCTCGTGCGAACCCGGCTGCCGCTGGCGGGTGAGCTGGAGCTCGCGGCCGACCGGGACGACGGCTTCTTGCGGCTGACAGTCGTCCTGCGCAATGTGGGCGCACCCGCGGCCGACCAGCACGACGCCATCGCCCGCTCGCTGATCGGCGCGCATGTCATCGCGGAGATCACCGGAGGCGATTTCGTCTCGCTGCTGGAACCACCACCGGACGCGGTGGCCGCGGCCGCCCGTTGCGATCGATACCGGTGCTTCCCCGTGCTCGCGGGTCCGCCCGGCGACTACAGCATGCTGCTGATCTCGCCGATCATCCTCTACGACCATCCGGAGATCGCGGAGCAGAGTGAAGGCGCGCTGTTCGACTCCACCGAGATCGACGAGATCCTCACGCTGCGGATCCTTACGATGACCGACGCGGAGAAGGCGCGGGCGCGAGCCACCGACCCACGCGCGGCGGAGATCATCGACCGCTGCGAAGCCATGTCTCCCGACGCGATGCGGCAGCTGCACGGGGTTCTGCGTGACCCCCACGCCGAAGGTCCGGGACTGATCCCGGACGTACCCGCGGGCCTCGACTGGTGGGATCCGCTGGCCGACGAAGCCGTTCGCCCCGACCTGGACGCGGTGCCGGTCGCGGGCGTGCTCGTGCGCAAAGGCAGCCGGGTCCGGCTGCACCCGGCGCGGCGGGCCGACGCCCAGGATCTGTTCTTCGACGGACAGTGCGCGCGGGTCGTCTCGGTCCACGAGGACGTGGACGGGCAGGCGCACGTCGGGGTCGTGCTGGAGGACGATCCGGCGGCCGAGTTGCACGAATGGTACGGCCGCTACCTGTATTTCGCGCCCGACGAACTGGAGCCGCTCGACGGCACCGAGAAGTGAAAGGAAGTCCGCTATGGAAACCGTGGGAGTGGTGTCGACAACCGTTGTCGCCGTGCTGGTGGCGGCGGGAGTGTATCTCGGCGTGCGCTCGATCCCGGATCTGCGGCGATACCTGAAGATCCGGCACATGTAGCGGCCGACCGGAAAGGAGCATCATGGGTGAGCATCGCGAAGAGCCGCAATCGGCACGGGGCGCGCCGGGTTCGCGCGACACCGGCGCCGATGTCGCGGCCGGAGGCCCGGCGGATCGGGAACCGGGGCACATCGATCACGAGGAGATGACCTCCGCGCACTCCGAAGACACGAAGAAGGGCGCCGAGTTCACCTCGGAAGCCCCGTCCGGCACCGAATCGGCGGCGCCTCCTTACGACGAACGCAAGGAGACCGCCAACGCCCCCTCGGAGACGGCGACCGGAAAGGTCGACGACGCGCGGGTGGGCGGGGCGACAACGCCTACCGAGGAAGAGGGGTGAATCGACGGGCGCGGTGCTGATCGCCGGGATCGGCAACATCTTCCTCGGCGACGACGGATTCGGACCCGAGGTGGTGCGGCGGCTGCCGCGCCACCCCGACCCGGGCGTGCGCGCGGTGGACTACGGCATCCGCGGCATGCACCTCGCCTACGACCTGCTCGATCCCTGGGACGCGCTGGTGCTGATCGACGCGCTGCCCGATCGCGGTGCACCCGGCCGGATCGCGGTGTTCGCCGCCGCGCCGGAGGACACCGGCGCCGCGCACCTCGACGCACACGCGATGAGCCCGGACGCCGTCTTCGCCGGGGTGCGGGCCCTGGGTGGTGCGCTACCGCCCACCGTGGTGATCGGCTGCCAAGTCGCCTGCGTGGAGGAGGGCATCGGTCTGTCCGGGCCGGTCGCCGCGGCGGTGGACGAGGCGGTCGCGGCCGTGGACGTCGTGCTCGCCGGGCTGCTGTCCACCGGTACATCCGATGGTTGCGAGCCGCTCCGGCGGGCCACAGCGCGAAAGGAGGACTGACGATGTGTCTGGGCATCCCGGGACGCGTACTGGCGATCCCCGACGGCTACCACGGCCAGATCGCGCTGGTCGACGTCTCGGGCGAGCAGCGGAAGGTGAACATCGGCCTGCTCGATGCCGATCCGGCCCGGCCGGGTGACTGGGTGATCATCCACATGGGCTTCGCGGTGGAGAAGACCGACGAGGCAGGCGCCACCGCGGCGCTGGACGGTTTGCGCCTGCTACAGCGTGGAGACCTGCCATGACCACCGGGCGGCTGCGGCGTCGTGTGCTCGTGCGCGGTGTGGTCCAGGGTGTCGGGTTCCGCCCGTTCGTCTACACCACCGCCGCCGAGCTGTCCCTGTCCGGCAGCGTCGGCAACGACAGCAGTGGCGTCGTCATCGAAATCGAGGGAGCGCCGCCGGATCTGGACCGGTTCGCCGAGCGGCTGCGCCTGCGCCCGCCGCCGCTTGCGGTGATCGAGTCGGTCGAGCAGGCCGACATCCCGGCGCGTGGCGGCACCGGCTTCCACATCGCGGGCACCACCCGCGACGGCGGTGGCCGCACGCTGGCCTCACCCGATGTCGCGATCTGCGCCGACTGCGAACGCGAGTTGCGCGATCCCGCTGATCGCCGCTATCGCCACCCGTTCGTCAACTGCACCAACTGCGGTCCGCGTTTCACCATCATCGCGAGCCTGCCCTACGACCGCGAGCGGACATCGATGGCCGACTTCGCCATGTGCGACCGGTGCGCGCGGGAATACGCCGATCCCACCGACCGGCGCTTCCACGCGCAGCCGATCGCCTGCCCCGACTGCGGTCCCACCCTCGGGTATACGGGACCGGGAGCCGGTGCGCCGCTGACGGCCGCGCGGCAGCTGCTGCGCGCGGGCGGCATCCTGGCGGTCAAAGGCATCGGCGGCTACCACCTGGCCTGCGACGCCACCGACGAGACGGCCGTGGCCGAGCTGCGCAGGCGCAAACGCCGCGGCGACAAGCCGTTCGCCGTGATGGTGCCGGATCTCGCCACGGCCAAGGCCATCGTCGCCGTCGACGACGCCGCCGCGACGCTGCTGACCAGCCCGGCTCGCCCGATAGTGCTGCTGGCAAGCCGACACACATCAGGACAATTCTCGTCGGCCGCGAGCGATTCGGGATATGCCGTTCGGGCGGGCGAAGACACCGCGTCGGCGATCGCGGTGCCGGGCGATGCCGCGCCGCGGACGCGCCACCCGATCCCGGCCGCGTCGGTGGCGCCCGGCAACCCGGATCTGGGCGTCATGCTCGCCTACACCCCGCTGCACCTGTTGCTGTTCGGCCTGCCCGGCGACCCGCCCGGCCCGCGGGTGCTGGTGATGACCTCCGGCAATCTCGGTGGCGAGCCGATCTGCTACGAGGACGACGACGCCCGCACCAGGCTGGCCGGACTGGCCGACGGCTGGCTGACGCACAACCGGCGCATCCTGGTGCCCTGCGACGACTCGGTGGTGCGTTCGCTCGACGGCCGTGAACTGCCGGTCCGGCGCTCCCGGGGTTACGCGCCGTTGCCGCTGCTGCTGCCGGTTCCGCTACCGCCGACGCTCGCCGTCGGCGCCGACCTCAAGAACACCTGCGCGGTGGCCGACGGCCGCTACGCCTGGCTGAGCCAGCACATCGGCGACATGGACGATCTGGCGACGCTGCGTTCCTTCGACGCCGCCCAGCGCCACCTCGCGGAACTCACCGGCGTGCGGCCCACGCAACTGGTCGCCGACGCGCATCCCGGCTACCGCTCCACCGCATGGGCGCGCGGGCACGCGGGTAAGCGAGCCGTGTACACCGTCCAGCACCACCACGCGCACATCGCGGCCGTCATGGGCGAGCACGGACTCGGCGCGTCCGATCAGGTGGTCGGCATCGCCTTCGACGGGACCGGGTTCGGACCGGACGCGGCGGTGTGGGGTGGTGAGGTGCTGCTCGCGGGCTACAAGGGCTATCGACGCCTGGCCCATCTGAAGTACGTGCCGCTGGCAGGCGGCGATCTCGCGGTACGCAGGCCCTACCGGATGGCGCTGGCGCATCTGCGGTCGGCCGGGATCGACTGGACCGAGGACATTCCGGCGGTCGCGGCATGCCCGCCCGCCGAGCGTTCGGTGCTGGCCCACCAGTTCCGGACCGGTTTGGGCTGCGCTCCCACGTCGAGCATGGGCCGACTGTTCGACGCGGTGTCCTCGCTGTGCGGGGTGCGGCACGTCGTCGACTACGAAGCCCAGGCGGCGATCGAACTCGAGGGACTGTCCCGGGCCGGCGCGGAAGGCGCCACCGCCTACCGATTCTCACTGGACGACGGTGATCCCGCCCTGATCGATCCCGCACCGGTGCTCGCGGACGTGGTCGCCGACGTACGCGCGGGCACGCCCGCGCCGGTGGTGGGCGCGCGGTTCCACGCCGCCGTCGCCCGGCTGGTGCTCGAACTGGCGGTTCGCTATGCCGCCCCGGCGACGGTTGTCGCCCTGTCCGGCGGCGTCTTCCAGAACGCCCTGCTGCTCGCGCGATCGTGCGCGCTGCTGCGCCACGACGGCTACGCCGTGATCACCCACCACCGGCTGCCGCCCAACGACGGCGGCCTCGCATTCGGGCAACTCCTCGCGTGCAGCGAGGGATGAGCGAAGGAGAGCAACGATGTGTCTTGCGGTACCAGGCAAAGTGCTCAGCCTGCACGAGCGGGACGGCACGCTGATGTCGATCGTCGACTTCGGCGGTGTGCACAAGGACGTGTGCTTGCAGTACATCCCGGACGCGGCGGTCGGTGACTACGTCGTGGTCCACGTCGGCTTCGCGATCCAGCGGCTGGACGAGGAGTCCGCGTTGCGGACCCTGGCCGAGTTCGAGCACCTCGGCGTACTGAACGAGGAATTCGGCGACGGTTTCGCCATCGCCGCGAAGCAGGCGGGCATGGACAATCCCGCCGCCGAGCCATCACGCGAGGAACCGGAGGCGAGGACATGAAGTATTTGGACGAATTCAGCAATCCGGAGCTGGCCCAGCACCTGCTCGATCGGATCCGAGCCACTACCAGCCGCCGCTGGGCGATCATGGAAGTCTGTGGCGGTCAGACCCATTCGATCATCCGCCACGGCATCGACCAACTGTTGCCCGACCAGATCGAGATGATCCACGGTCCCGGCTGCCCGGTCTGCGTCACCCCGCTCGAGGTGATCGACAAGGCGCTGGAGATCGCCGCGCGGCCTGGCGTGATCTTCTGCTCGTTCGGTGACATGCTGCGCGTGCCCGGCAGCGCCAAGGACCTGTTCCGGGTCAAGAGCGAAGGCGGTGACGTCCGGGTGGTGTACTCGCCGCTGGACGCGCTGAACTTGGCCAAGGAGAATCCCGACCGGGAAGTCGTGTTCTTCGGCATCGGTTTCGAGACCACCGCTCCGGCCAACGCGATGACGGTGTACCAGGCCGAGCGTCTCGGCATCCGGAACTTCTCGCTGCTGGTGTCGCACGTGCTGGTCCCCCCGGCCATCGCCGCGATCATGGAGTCGCCGACCTGCCGGGTGCAGGGCTTCCTCGCTGCCGGGCACGTCTGCACGGTGATGGGCACCGACGAGTATCCGCCGCTGGCCGAGCAGTACAAGGTGCCGATGGTGGTCACCGGATTCGAGCCGCTGGACATCCTGGAGGGCATCCGCCGCACCGTGCTGCAACTGGAGTCGGGTAGGCACGAACTGGAGAACGCGTACCCGCGCGCGGTATCCGCGGCGGGTAATCCCGCGGCGAAAGCCATGCTGCAGGACGTCTTCGAGGTCACCGACCGAGCCTGGCGTGGCATCGGCGTGATCCCGCGCAGCGGCTGGCGGCTGTCGGAGCGCTATCGCGAATTCGACGCCGAGCACCGCTTCGCCGTGGGCGACCTGCACACCGCCGAGTCGACTATCTGCCGTTCCGGCGAGGTGCTGCAAGGGTTGATCAAACCGAACGAGTGCGCCGCCTTCGGCAAGCAGTGCACGCCGCGTAACCCGCTGGGCGCCACCATGGTGTCCTCCGAAGGCGCGTGCGCCGCCTACTACCTGTACCGGCGGCTCGACCTGCCCGCGGAGGTGGCCCATGCGTGAGGAAGGCGCCGCCCCCGTGGCGATCGACATCGAGGGCTGGGTCTGCCCGATGCCGCTGCGGGACGCGCCGAACATCGTGATGGGCCACGGCGGCGGCGGAGCGATGTCCGGCGAGCTGATCGAGCATCTGTTCCTGCCCGCGTTCGGCTCGGCCGCGCACGCGGATCTCGGCGACTCCGCGGTGGTCACGCTCGACGGCGCGCGGCTGGCCTTCTCCACCGATTCGTTCGTGGTCAAGCCGATCGTGTTCCCGGGCGGCACCATCGGTGAACTCGCGGTCAACGGCACGGTGAACGATCTGGCCATGTCCGGAGCGCATCCGATGGTGTTGTCCACCGCGTTCATTCTGGAGGAGGGCACCGCGCTGGCCGAGATCGCGCGCATCGCGCAGGCGGTCGGCACCGCCGCGCTGGCGGCGGAAGTCCAGCTGGTCACCGGGGACACCAAGGTCGTCGACGCCGGACACGGTGACGGCATCTACCTCAACACCGCCGGAATCGGGGTGGTGCCCCCCGAGGTGGACATCCGGCCGCAGCGCGCGAGGCCCGGCGATGTCGTGCTGGTCAGCGGTGACATCGGTGTGCACGGTGTCGCGGTGCTCAGCTGCCGCGAGGGACTGGAATTCGGCACCACCGTGCTCAGCGACACCGCGCCGCTGCACGGCTTGGTCGCGGCGATGCTGGCCACCGGCGCCGACGTGCACGTGCTGCGCGATCCCACCCGCGGTGGCGTCGCGGCCTCGCTCAACGAGATAGCTCGCGCCGCTGGGGTCGGGGTATCCCTGGACGAACGCCGGCTCCCGGTGCCCGACGGCGTGCGTGACGCGTGCGGCTTGCTCGGGCTGGACCCGATGTACGTGGCCAACGAGGGCAAGCTGCTGGCCTTCGTCGCGCCCGAGGACGCCGATCGTGTGCTCGCGGCGATGCGGGAGCACCCGCTGGGCGCGCAGGCCGCGGCGATCGGCCGGTGCGTCGCCGAACATCCCGGCATGGTGGTCGCCCGCACCGCACTCGGCGGGACACGGGTGGTGGACCTGCCCGCGGGCGAGCAGTTGCCGCGAATCTGCTGAAGGGACCTGGATCGGTCACGAACCAGAAGGCGAGGTGCGGATCATCGTTCGGATCGCCGATACTCCCTCGGCGACGCGCGGCTCGCTGGAGGGGCGGCAGCGGCGCGGCGTCGCGGGGATGGCGTCGGTCATCGTCGCCCTGCACGTCCTGGGATGGGCGGCGCTGCTGCTGGTCGTGGTCCCCGGCGGGTACGTCGTGGACGGTGCGGTGTTCGGGGTCGGCCTCGGCGTCACCGCGTACACGCTCGGAATGCGACACGCCTTCGACGCCGACCACATCGCCGCCATCGATAACACCACCCGCAAGCTGATGACCGACGGGCGCAAGCCGCTGTCGGTGGGATTCTGGTTCGCCCTCGGTCACTCCACCATCGTCTTCGCCCTCGTCGCGCTGCTGGCGTTCGGCGTCAAGGCGCTGGCGGGAAACCTGCGGGACGAGAGGTCCGGGTTGCACCGCTGGACGGGGGTGTTCGGAACCGGCGTCTCGGGGACCTTCCTGCTCGCCATCGGCCTGTTGAACCTGGTTTCCCTGATCGGGATCTGGCGAGTGTTCCGTGGCATGCGCCGCGGGACATACGACTCGGCCACCTTGCGGCAGAAGTTGGACGACCGCGGCGCCTTGCAGCGGGTGATCGGTCCGCTGACCCGGGCGGTGCGCGCGCCGTGGCAGATGTACCCGGTCGGAATGCTGTTCGGCCTAGGCTTCGACACCGTCACCGAGGTGAGCCTGCTGGTGATCGCGGGTGGCGCGGCGGCGACCGCCCTGCCGTGGTACGCGATTCTCGTACTGCCGGTGTTGTTCTCGGCGGGGATGACGCTGTTCGACGCGCTGGACGGCGCGTTCATGAACTACGCGTACGGGTGGGCGTTCGCGGCGCCGCTGCGCAGCGTCTACTACAACATCGTCGTCACGGGCCTGTCGGTCGTGGTAGCGCTGGTGATCGGCGCGCAGGAGATGATCTCCGTGCTGGCCGACGAACTCGGCATCGCCGACGGTCCGGTGGCCTGGGTCGGCGGACTGGATCTCGGCGCCATGGGCTTCCTCATCGCGGGCCTGTTCGTGCTCACCTGGGCCGTGGCGGTGGCGGTGTGGCGATTCGGCCGGCTCGAGCAGCGGTGGTCCGTCGAGCACGCCGGCGAAAGGCCATGCCGATGACCGGCGGCGGCGCGGAGATGTTCGCCCGGTACGCCTACGCGCCCAACCGGCTCGGTTACTGCGGTCCGCCGGACGCGGCCGCCTTGCGGGACGGTTCGGAAGAACAGGTGCGCGCGGTGGCGCGCCGGTTCACCGGCGCGTGGCCCTACCTGCGAGTGATGGCCGCGATGACCGGTATCGCCGATCCGCTGGACCGCCGGCTCGTCGAATCCTATTGGCTGGGCGGGGGAGTCGGCGCGGGCCTGGACCCCCGCGAGTTCACCGCGGAACTGCTGCGTCTGCTCGGTCCGGTCGCGGGCGGATACTGGACCCATCTGACCCCCCGGTTGGCCGAGGAGGCCGCGGCCAACCATTGCTTCCACGTCTTCGGTGTGTACCCGTGGTCCCGGTTGCTCCGGCACGGGAACGAACACCCCCTGCACGTGCTGGACAGCTGCCGGATCACCTGGGGAACGGTCCTCGACCGCAGCGGCGGCGAGGTCGCGCTGCGCTGCCGCAAGCTCCGCTGGGACGGGGAACGCCTCACGCTGTCGGCGGAAACGTCCGAGTCCGTGCCGATCCGGGTGGACGGGTACGCGGCGCTGCCGGATGTGGCGGCGGGGGAGCAGGTCGCGGTGCATTGGGGACGGCTGTGCGGGCGACTGGACGACGCGCGGGTGCGAACTCTGGAGGCGGGCACGGTGCGTCAGCTGGAGGTCACCAATCGGCGGTTGGCCGCGCGGCGAAGCCCGGCGACCAGCTGAACGAACTACGCACCGCCCTGCCGATGGCGCGCGTGGGATTCGTGGCGACGGGCGTCAGCGGGACGACTGGACCGCCGCCGTGATCGCGGCCGATGGCGATGCGTTTCCTCTCGGGCAAAGGATCCGGTCGGTGAAATATGCGCGGCGCTCGTCGAATCGGCGAATTCCGAGAATGCGGGGACGTGTTTCGGCGACCTGTGCGCGGAGTATGATGTATACAGCTGTCGAGCCCGACCGCGAGGAGTGTCGCGTGGATTCATAAAAGGTCGCCCGGGCGGAAATTCATTGCTACCCAGGAATTCGTTCCGGGTGATTATCACAGCGTGTGAGCGCGTTTCCTCGCCGACGTGTCCGATGAGCCGATCTGCTTCTCGGGTCTGCTGAAGGGAGGTGAATCACCGTGATGGATCAGATGATGGGGATGGCGCGCGACTGGTGGAACCGTATGTTCCCGGGCATGCCGATGCCGATGATGCCAATGATGCCGATGATGTAGTAGCTGCTGCACGGCGGAAAATTCGAATAGGGATCTCGCGGTGTGGCGTGCGAGCGTTCGTTTACCGTTTCGGTGAAACACGACCAGCGCGTTACCCGCCGGGTATGCAACGGCCGAGAATTCGACCCCGGGGTCGATGAGGGTCGACCCGATGCGCGGTGTGAATGTCCCGCGCGGCGGGTATGTCAATTTTCGTCATCGACCCGATCGACCTCGGCGGAGGTATGCGATGAGCGGCGATCCACGGCAGGGAAAGCGGCCGGTGAGCGCGATGCTGGCCGGTCCGTACGGGCATCCGTTCCATCCGATCCTGGTCACCGTCCCGATCGGCGCCTGGGTCGCCAGTTTCGTGTTCGACATCGCGTCCCACTTCGTCGACGATCCGGACTTCTTGGTCGAGGGATCGTCGTGGTTGATCGCGATCGGCGTACTGGGCGCTCTGGTCGCCGCGACGATCGGGTTCCTCGATCTGCTCGCGATCCCGACCGGTACGCCCGCCTTCCGCACCGGCTTGCTGCACATGACGCTGAACTTGCTGGTGACCGTCGCCTATGCGCTGGGTTTCGGGTGGCGGCAGGGTGCCGACGTCGCGGTCGCGGTCCCGGCCGGGCCGCTGGCGCTGTCGGCGGCGGGCCTGATGACACTGGCGGTTTCCGGGTATCTCGGCGGCAAGCTGGCTTATCGCTACGGCGTGCGCGTCGCCGACGAAACAACCCAAGCCGGCGGCTTCACCCACTGAATCCCTTCGCATCCTCCAGGAGGCACACCATGGGCATCGCCGCACTGGTTTCTTGGCTGCTCACCGCGGGCGGCGGCTTCTTCTTGCTCGGCACATGGATCGCCCGGGGCGGGACGCGGCAACCGAGTTCCACCCAGCTGCCCGTGCCGGTCGTGTTCGGTCACTTCACGCTCGCCGTGGCCGGACTGATCTGCTGGATCCTGTATCTCGTCCTCGACACGGAAGCACTGGCGTGGGTCGCGTTCGTGTTGCTGATTCCCGTCGCGCTGCTCGGGTTCGCGATGTTTCTGCGCTGGCTGCCCACCTACCGTGCCCGGTCCGCCGGGGCGGCCGAAGCTCCCGAAGGGCACTTTCCCGTCGCCATCGTCGCGGGCCATGGTGTGCTGGCCGTGCTGACCGTCGTGCTGGTGCTGCTGACCGCCCTCGGTGTGGGCACGAGCTGACACCGGCTCCGGCGCCGCGGACTTGCGGGATCGACGGTAGGACTGCTGCCCGTCCACCGGGCAGGCGAACGCCGGCGGCGCGTCACCACGCGGCCGGCGCTCCGGTTGCCGTACGGATCGTCAGATCTTGCGGATGACCGTGACGACTTTGCCCAGGATCTGGGCGTCGTTACCGGGAATCGGCTCGAAGACGGGGTTGTGCGGCATCAGCCAGACGTCCTTGCCGGTGCGCTTGAAGGTCTTCACCGTGGCCTCACCGTCGATCATCGCGGCGACGATGTCGCCGTTTTCGGCGACGTTCTGCTGCCGCACCACCACCCAGTCGCCGTCGCAGATCGCCGCGTCGATCATGGACTGGCCGACCACCTTCAACAGGAACAGCGAACCGTCGCCGACCAGCTCGCGCGGCAGCGGGAAGACGTCCTCAACGGCCTGCTCGGCCAGGATCGGGCCACCGGCGGCGATGCGGCCGAGCACCGGGACGAACGTGGGGACCGGACGGTCGACGTCGACGGTGATCTCACCGTCGTCGACCGCCGCGGCCGGCAGGCTGGTCACCGAGCGCACCACCTCGTCGAGGCCGCGGACGTCCACGGCGCGTGGCCGATTCGGATCGCGGCGCAGGTAGCCCTTGCGCTCCAGGGCGCGCAGTTGATGGGCGACCGATGAGGTGGACGTGAGGCCGACGGCGTCGCCGATCTCCCGGATGCTCGGCGGGTAGCCGCGCTCGCTGACCGAGGTACGGATCACCTCCAGCACTTTGCGTTGACGCACGGTGAGATCCGCCCCGCTAACCGCCGCGTCGGCGCCGCTATCGGTCTCTTCGCCCGTGTCGTCCGTCTGCCTCACCGCAACCGCCTTTCCTGCTGTGCCCGGCCGGTCCGTGCCCGGCATGTGTCCTGATGGCCTGTCGTGTCTTCGGTTCTTCGAATCTAGTCCGGTCACGCCGCGGGATCAAACATCTGTTCGACGTATGTCGGGTGTCCTGCTGACTTTGTCGGCGAGGCGTGGTAGAAATCGAACACCAGTTCTTCGAACACATGAGCGAATGCGGACTGAACACTTGTTCGAAAGCTCGAACGCCGACGGAGCACCTACCACGGAGGTTTGTCCGATGAGCACTGCGATCAGCGATGTCCCCCCTTCTCTGGGCGCGGCGGTCGCGGAACCCGAGCGCCGCGCCGATCTCGCTTCGGCGCAAGACGATCTCGGTTACGAGACGGCGCGGCGGTTGTTGTGCGACGGTGCGCGCGCACGCGCGCTGACGCCCGCGCACCGCTGCGCTGCCGATCGTCGCCCGCCCGGCGCGCGTCCCCCTGCGGGCGTGGTCGCCTACGGCCGGGGCTCGCGCACGGTCGCGCGGCCGCGCGCTCGTGGTGCTCATCCGATGCGCCGAGTCGAGCAGGCGCAGATCGGGTTCGCCGTCCTCGCCGTCACCGCGCTGGTCACCGCCTTGATAGTGGTAGGACTGATCGCCTTGGCGCATGTGCGTGCGGGCGAGTGGGGTGGTGATTCCGGCCGTCCGGTACCCGTGATGGTGGATGGGCCGGGTGTGCCGGTGGGTGGCACTTCGCGGTGAGCGGAAGGGATTTCGGCCACTCCGGGCGGCCGGAATTGTCGATCGGAAACTAGAACGTGTTGCTACCGTGCTGAAAACGTGATCCGGGCAACACTGCCCGAACGATGTCGGGACCTTTCAGCACATGACCCTCCTCACCGCAGGCCGCTCGGTTCGCGTCGTCACCCGCGCGGCCGCCTCGGCCCTCTGTCTGATCCTGGGGCTCGGCGCAGCGTCGATCGCCCGAGCGGAACCCGCGTACGCGACCTATCTGGACCTTCCATCCGTCAACGCTGACGGTGCGAGGGCCGGCGGTCTGAATCCCGCTCTGCCGCTGGAGGAATCGGATCTCGCCGAGGCATTGCGCCAGGCGCGGGCCGACGGTGTGGCGCCCCGCCGCTACGCGACACTGCTGCACCAGTACTGGCTGGTGATCGCCACCCGGAACGCCGACATCGATTCGGCCGCCTGGGATCCCGGGCGCGGCCCGCACGCGAACGAACGCACCTTCAACCAGGTCTACGTCAACTACCTGCGGCTGGCCACGCGGCATCCGGAGTTCTACTGGGCGGGGCTGGCCGGCATCGCGGGCGGATCGTTCGCCTCCGGATTCTTCGACATGGGCGATGTGGGCGTCGTCCTGGACGTACCGGGCATCCATCGGCTCGGCGACGCGGTCGCCGATCTACTTCGTGCCACCCCGCCGGAATTGACACGGGCGCTGCCGGAGGACATCCGGCTGCTCGCCACCGAGGGGTCCCGACTGAGCGCCGCGGACATCGCCTGGTACCAGACCCGCCTGATGATCATGCAGAAGCACATCTTCACGGATTTGGTGCCGATGCACGAAGCCTATGTCGCGCTGGGCATGCGCGGGATCGACGAGATGTACGCGGCAGGCGTGCTCGATGACGACATCCGCACCGCCTGGCGCTCGGTCGCCTCCGGCACCCGGGACGGCTACGTCGACGCTCTGATCCGGATGACCGATCGGGAACAGAACCACGTCGTCGCCGACCAGTGGGACGAGACGGCGGCGGGCCGTGCGCCGATCGGGCGCGTGCTCACCTATGTCAGCACGATCGCGGGTAAACCCGGCGTCCCGGGGGTCCGCTCACCCGGTGTATTCGCCCCTACGGTGGTCGGCGCCGAGATAGGCGGCCGCAGCCTCGCGCTGCGCGTGCCGTTGCCCGGCTTCAATTGGGCCGATCGCGAGACACGATGGCACTACATCACCGGCGACCTGGTGCCCCGCCATATCGATATGGAGACCGACCCCGCCGTGGCCGGCGCCGTTTTCGGCGAGGCGTTCTGGGACAAACTCGCCCGCGGTCGCCTCGCCGCCCGGTTGCCGGACCTCCTCGCCGACCTGACCGCGCACTGGCAGATCACCGGATGAGCAGGCCGCGTCCGCTAGCGGGGGTGAGTGCGGCAATTCGGAAACCCGGACGGGTATCCTCGAAGTGTTATGCAGGCATTCCGCGTGTCGCACGAGGAATACCTGGTGCGGGGGTATAGACCTCTGTACACGGGCTCGCCGGACCGATCGCCCCGATCGGCGCCCGGTCCGGACGCGAGCACGCGCATCGACGAAGGATTTCTCGGATGCATTGCCCGTACTGCCGACACCCCGACTCCCGGGTGGTGGACTCGCGCGAGGCCGACGAAGGCGCGGCCATCCGCCGGCGTCGCGCCTGCCCGCAGTGCGGGCGGCGGTTCACCACCGTGGAGACCGCCATCATGTCGGTGGTCAAGCGGAGCGGCGTCACCGAGCCGTTCAGCCGCGAGAAGGTCATCCGGGGCGTGCGCCGGGCCTGCCAAGGTCGTGAAGTCGACGACGACGCGCTGAACCTGCTGGCACAACAAGTGGAGGACGCGGTGCGCGCCAAGGGTTCTCCCGAGGTGCCCAGCCACGAGGTGGGGCTGGCCATCCTGGGCCCGCTGCGCGATCTGGACGAGGTGGCCTACCTGCGGTTCGCCTCGGTCTACCGGTCGTTCACCTCGGCCGAGGATTTCGAACGCGAGATCCGGGAGATGCGCCAGGCGCGCGCCGAAGCGCTGTCGGCCGCCGACTGACTCAGCGCCGGACCGCGGCGATCGCCTTCTCGATTCGCTTGGCCGACACCGGGAACGGGGTACCGAGCTTCTGCGCGAACAGGCTGATGCGCAATTCCTCGATCATCCACCAGATCTCGGTGATCGCGGGCGCATGCCTGCGGCTGTGCGGTAGCGACGCGACCAAGCGGTCGTACGCGGCCAGTGCCCGATCGAGTTCGGCCATGCCCTGCCGATCGCGAACGGCCGAGCCGGGCAACGCCTCCAATCGCGCCACCGCCGCCTGGAGGTAGCGCGGCAGCTCACGCAGCCTGGCCGCGCCCGTCTCGGACACGAAGCCGCGGAACACCAGGTTGTCGAGCTGATGGCGGACGTCCTCGGCGATGTCGCGCTCGCTCGTTCGCGCCAGCGCCACGGAGACCTGGTGGGCGCCGGCGAGCACCGGCACGACCAGACGCACATAGCGGGCTACGGTGGCCGCGAAATCCGGACGAATCCGGGCGACGAGCGCGTCGAACTCGGCCGGGTCGTGCACCGGCCCGCCCGCGGCCGCGAGCAGCTCGTCGGCGGCGGCCGCGCGGCAGTCCTCGAGCAGCGCCTCCAGTGAGCCGTACGGATTCTGGCTCAGCGCAAGACGATCCGCGGGCGACAGGCCCCCGGTGGCGCTACGGGCCGACGCGGGCAGCGCGTGCAGCAGCAGCGCTCTGATGCCGAGGCGCATGGCGGCGGCCTGCTCCGCGGGAGAGCTGAGCACCCGAACCGCCACGCCGTCGCCCTCGGCGACGAGCGCCGGGTATCCGGTGACGGTCTGCCCCGCCACCTCGCGCCGCACCGTCGGCGCGAGGGTGCCGAGTGATTCGGAGGTCCACACTGTGGCCGGCGGCCGTTCCGCTCCCGCGGTGGCCCGGGCGACGGAGGCGGAAACCTGCTCGGCCAACTGCGATTTGAGCGCCGCGAGGCTCTTGCCTCGCGCGAGTGTGGCGCCGTCGTCGCCGATGGCCGCGAAAGTCATGCGCAGGTGGCCGGGCAATGCCGAGACGTCGAAGTCGGTGGGGGAGATCGACACCGAACCCAGCCGGGACAACTCGCGCGCCAGCCCGGCCCGCAGCGGCTCCGCCCGTGGGGTCAGTGCCGCCAAGGCGGCGGCCGCGAAGTCGGGGGCGGGAACGACGCTGCGTCGCAATGCCTTCGGCAAGGTCTTGATCAGGGCGGCGGCCAGTTCGTCGCGCATGCCCGGCACCAGCCAATCGAAGCCGACGGAGCGGACATGGGCGAGCTGTTCCACCGGGATCCGCACGGTGACGCCGTCTTCCTCGTTGCCCGGCTCGAACTGGTAGGAGAGCGGGAAGCCGAGTTCGCCCTGACGCCAGGAGTCGGGGAAGGCCGCAGGGTCCAGCGCGGGCGCGCCCTCGTTGACCACGGTGGAGGTGCTGAAATCCAGCAGCCCGGAGTCTGCCCGGCGTGCGGCGCGCCACCAGCTGTCGAAGTGCCGCACCGAGACGATGTCGGCGGGCAGGCGCTTGTCGTAGAACTCGAACAGCACCTCGTCGTCGACCAGGATGTCCCGGCGGCGGGCGCGATGCTCCAAGTCGGCGACGTCGTCGAGCAGCGCGCGATTACGGTGGAAGAACTCGTGCCGGGTCTGCCACTCGCCCTGCACCAGGGCGTGCCGGATGAACAATTCGCGCGACAACTCGGGGTCGATCCGCCCATAGTCCACCGGCCTTCCGGTGACCAGCGGGATCCCGTACAACGTGACGCGTTCGTAGGCGCGTGCCGCGCCCCGCTTGGCCGACCAGTGCGGTTCGGAGTAGGTGCGTTTGACGAGCTCGCCCGCCAGCCGCTCCGCCCATTCGGGCTCGATCTTCGCGGCCATCCGGCCCCACAGCCGCGAAGTCTCGACCAGTTCGGCGGCCATCACCCATCGGGGCGGCTTCTTCGCCAGCGACGAACCGGGGAAGATCATGAACTTGGCGTTGCGGGCCCCGAGGAATTCCCGGGATTCCGCCTCTCGGACGCCGATGTGGGACAGCATGCCCGCCAGCAGCGCTTGATGGATGGCGGTGGAATCCCAGGGGAGTGCGTCGTCGTCCACGATGGTCGTCGCGGTTGCGGACCGGCCACGTTCGGCGCCGGAGCGCCCGTCGCCTCCGCGCGTGGACCGGCCACGGCGTGATCGGTTGCCCGACTTACCATCCGGCGCGACGGTTTCGGGCCGGTCCGGTTCGGCCGGGTCCTGCGCCGGCGTCGACCATCCGAGGCCCTTGGTGATCGTGCGCAGTTGACCGTGCAAGTCCTGCCACTCCCGGATCCGCAGGTAGTGCAGGAACTCCTCCCGGCACAGACGTCGGAACTGGTTGGACGACAACGACTTGCGCTGTCCGCCGAGGTAGTCCCACAGCCGCAGATAGGCCAGGAAGTCGGAGCCTTCGACCGTGAAGCGCGCGTGTTTGGTATCGGCTGCCTGCTGCTGCTCGGCGGGCCGCTCCCGGACGTCCTGGATCGACAGCGCCGCGACGATGACCAGCACGTCGGCCAGGCAACCGGTGCGCTGCGCCTGCACCAGCATCCGCGCCATCCGGGGATCGACCGGCAGCTGGGCCATGTCGCGGCCGATCGGGGTCAGCGTCAGGGCGGTCGCGTCGTCGCCGTCCGCCCGGGACCTGCCGTCCCGGCGCGCAAGGGCGCCGAGCTCTTCGAGCAGGGCGATACCATCGCGGATGGCGCGGCGGTCCGGCGGCTCCACGAACGGGAAGTTCTCGATGTCGCCGAGTCCGAGCGCGGTCATCTGCAGGATGACCGCGGCCAGGTTGGTGCGCAGGATCTCCGGATCGGTGAAGACCGGCCGGGATTCGAAGTCGTCCTCCGAATACAGCCGGATGCAGATGCCGTCGGCGACGCGGCCGCAACGCCCCGAGCGCTGCCGCGCCGATGCCTGCGATACCGGCTCGATCGGCAACCGCTGCACTTTGGTCCGCATGGAATAGCGCGAGATCCGCGCGGTGCCAGGGTCGACGACGTACCGGATGCCCGGCACCGTGAGCGAGGTCTCCGCGACGTTCGTCGCCAGCACCACCCGGCGCCCGGTGTGGGAAGCGAACACGCGGTGCTGCTCGGCGGCGGACAGCCGGGCGTAGAGCGGGAGGATCTCGGTGCGCGGCAGCTTCAGGTCCCGCAGCGCGTCCGCGGTGTCGCGGATCTCGCGTTCGCCGGACAAGAACACCAGCACGTCCCCGTCACCCGCGGCGAACAACTCCGTCACCGCGTCACCGATCGCGTCCACCGGGTCCCGGTCGACGGTGCGGGTGTCCTCGTCGTCTTCGTCTCCGGCGGCGCCCGCAAGTTCCAGCGCGAGTGGCCGGTAGCGGATCTCCACCGGGTAGGAGCGACCGGAGACTTCGACGATCGGCGCGGGAGTGCCTTGATCGTCCGCGAAATGCCGGGCGAACAGCTCGGGATCGATGGTCGCCGAGGTGATGATGACCTTGAGGTCGGGCCTGCGGGGCAGCAGCTGCTTCAGGTAGCCGAGCAGGAAGTCGATATTCAGACTGCGTTCGTGCGCCTCGTCGATGATGATCGTGTCGTAGCGGCGCAGCAGCCGGTCGCGCTGGATCTCGGCGAGCAGGATGCCGTCGGTCATCAGCTTGATCAGGGTGTGCTCGGAGGCGTGGTCGGTGAACCGGACCGTGTAGCCGACGACATCGCCGAGTTCGGTGCCCAGCTCCTCGGCGATGCGCTCGGCGACGGTGCGGGCGGCCAGCCTGCGGGGCTGGGTGTGCCCGATGGTGCCGCGGATGCCGCGGCCGAGTTCGAGGCAGATCTTCGGAATCTGGGTGGTCTTGCCGGAACCGGTCTCGCCCGCGACGATCACCACCTGGTGGTCGGCGATGGCCGCGGCGATGTCTTCACGGCGAGTGGTGACCGGTAGCTGCTCCGGGTAGCGGATCTCCGGCACCGCCGCACGCCGCGCCTCGACCCGCAGTTCGGCGGCCGCGATCTCGGCCTCCACCGCACCCAGGTCGCCGCGCGCCTTGTCGAGCCTGCGCCGCAACCGGTGTTCGTCGCGAAGGGAAAGATTCGCCAGGCGGGTGCGAAGTTCGCGGGGGTCGGTGGCGGCTGTCCTGGTCATTGCATCGACCAGCCTAGCGAAATCCGCCAGCGAATTTTTCCACCAGGCGCCCTGGCCGGTAGCCGAGTGGAACCCGACGCCCCGTGCCCGGCCGGTGACAGGCCCGATATGTGGGGATCGGGCGACGACCGAGGATGCCGGCACGGCATCGCGGGTGGCCGTTCGCCGCGGGTCGACGGCAGGCTGCGGCGTCGTGCGGACCAGCGCTGCGCACGGTGGCCGGCCGGGCGGTATGGACCACGACCCGGGAACCGGTAAAGGTGGAGACATGAACGCGCTATGGCATGGCTTTGCCGACATGGGCGCCGTCGAGCGGGACGGAGCGTTCGTGGTCGCCCGCGGGGACGGTGCGTACGTCTTCGACCAGGCGGGCAATCGATACCTCGACGCGACGGCGGGCTTGTGGTTCGCCAACGTGGGCCACGGGCGCGGCGAGATCGCCGACGCGGTGGCCGCCCAGCTGCGCACGATCGCGCACTATTCCAACTTCGGCGACATCACCGAGCCCGCCACCCAGGACCTCGCCGAGCGGCTCGCCGGCCTCGCCCCGGTGCCGGGCAGCAAGATCTTCTTCACCTCGGGCGGTTCCGACTCCGTCGACACCGCGACCAAGCTCGCCCGCCGCTACTGGCACGAACTCGGGCAGCCCGGCAAGACGATCGTGGTCGGGCGGCGGATGGCCTATCACGGCATGCACGTGGCGGGTACGGCGCTGGCCGGCCTCCCGGGCAATCGCGAGGGCTACGGCGAACTGATGCCCGCGGCCCGGACCGTCGAGTGGGACGACGCGAAAGCACTGCTCGCCTTGATCGAGGAGGTCGGCGCCGACCGGATCGCCGCGTTCTTCTGCGAACCGGTCATCGGTGCGGGCGGTGTGTATCCGCCGCCGGCGGGCTACCTCGCCGAGGTACGGCGTATCTGCCGCGATTATGACATCCTCTTCGTCGCCGACGAAGTGGTGACCGGGTTCGGCCGTATCGGCGGCGCATGGTTCGCCTCGTCCCGTCTCGGGCTCGAACCCGACCTGATGACCACCGCGAAAGGACTGACCTCCGGCTATCTCCCGATGGGCGCGGTCTTCGCCGCCCCGCGCGTGGCCGAGCCGTTCTTCGGAGGCGGCGTCTGGTGGCGGCACGGCTACACCTACGGCGGCCACGCGGGCGCCGCGGCCGCCGCGCTGGCGAATCTCGACATCATCGAGCGGGAAGGCCTGCTCGAGGCCGCCCTGCGCTTGGAGGCCACCCTGCACGAGCAGCTGTCGGTGCTCGCCGGACACCCCAGGGTCGCCGAGGTCCGCAGCGGGTTCGGCGCGGTCGCGGCCATCCAGCTGGCCGACCCCGCCGAAGGGTTGCCGCTGGTCACGACGCTGCGCGCACACGGTATCTCCAGTCGCGCCGCGGGCCAGGGAGCCATGCAGATCTCCCCGGCCTTCATCATGACCGACGACCAGATCGCTGAACTCGTGGACGGCTTCACGCGTGCACTGAACGATGTGTGATCGACCGCGACGGTGATCGGCCCCTGGCACC
The DNA here is from genome assembly GCF_042802775.1 of Nocardia sp. NPDC057455. NCBI lineage: Bacteria > Bacillati > Actinomycetota > Actinomycetes > Mycobacteriales > Nocardiaceae > Nocardia > Nocardia sp. NPDC057455. Next base: position 71,512 of record NZ_JBHVDM010000003.1, read on the forward strand.
GTCGACGATGATGCGCAGACCAACAGACCATCGCCCTCGATCGCGGTAGCGCACTGATCAGTTCGATCGGACATGGGCCCGTCATCGCGGTTGGCCGGGCGCCCTCGAACTGCCCGCCTGGTCGTAGTACATGCGAGCCTCCTCGGAAACGTGTTCGCCAGGATGCGATTCGGCCGCAGGTGGTGACTCGATGTGATCGCCTCACGTCGTTGCCGGAACCGGCTGCGGTACACACCGTCTCAGCGAGACCGGTCGGAAGTACCTGTCCAGGTGCGGAAATGCCGGCCGATTGTCGCAGCGGAGGCGGATCAGTGCTGTGGGCGAATCGAAAGAAGGGGGCACCTCGGCCGCCTCGGGATGCGAGCATGGAGGTGCGACGGCCGTGGTCGCCGTGTTGAGAGGTGGTGGGGTGTGGCGGAGTTCGTGCAGGAGTATGCCGCATTGCGGTGGGTGACGGTGGCGGCGTTCGTGGTGGCCGCGGTGATCGTGTTGTCGCGGGTGACGGCGCCCGCGGCGCCCTCTGCCGATTCCGTCGACGCCTTGCCGGATTCGCCTTCCGCACACGAACTTTCGGCCGGGCACTCCGAGTCCGACGCGGCGCACCTGGTGATGTGCCTGGTCATGCTCGGCATGCTGCTGTTCCCCTCGGGCGCGAGCCCGCACGCGTTGCGTGGCGTGCTGACGGCGATGGCCGTGGTCTTCGCCGGACTGCTGACGCTCCGCGCCGTGGAGCACGCCGCCCAGGGGCGGGCGCTGCCGATCGACCGATTGGTCCCGCTCGGCTACCACATCGTGGCCGCTGCGGCGATGCTGTACGCGATGTCCGGTCACACCGCCTCCGGTCACGCGGGCGGCCCGGCCGCCGGGCCCGCTCTCGCCCTTGCCGCGCTGTTCCTCCTCGACGCACTCGTGGTCGCGGTCGCCGCCTGCACGGGCTGGGCGCAAGCGCAGGCGCCGGGCCCACTGAGGTTGCTGGCGCGTTCGGGCGGTTGCGTCGCCGCGCTCACCGGGCCCGCGAAACCGTGGGCGGCGGTGCCGCACGTGGTGATGGACGCGGGCACCGCCTACATGCTGGTGGCCGTGATCATTCGGTGACCGGGACCAATCCGGGTCCTCCCGCATACCGAACCCCTGTGCATGCAGGCACGGGATTCGGCCATGAGCAACGAACACGGTTCTGCTTCACCCCACCGATCGGGCGCCGCGGCACGCGCGGGAGAGGAATCCGATGGCCCGGCGCTCGCGTGCCCGCTGCCGACCGGCTACAACCGATCGCAGGCCACCCGAGCGAGCCGTGAGCTCGCGGCGCTGCTCGCCGCGACGGGCACGGGCGATCGTGCCGCGTTCACCGAGTTCTATCAGCTCACCAGCCCACGGGTGTTCGGGCTGACCGTGCGAATCCTGCGCAGTCACGCCGCCGCCGAAGAGGTGACCCAAGAGGTCTACCTCCAGGTGTGGTCGATGGCCGACCGCTACGATGCCGCGCTGGCCAGTCCGGTCGGCTGGCTCATGATGCTCGCCCATCGCCGAGCGGTGGATCGCGTCCGCGCGGAGAGTTCGGCCACCAGCCGGGACCTGGTCTACGCGCACGCCCATCTGGGGCGCGACCACGACGTCGTCGCGGAATCGGTCACCCAGCGCATCGAAGAGCAACAGGTGGCAGGCTGTCTGGAAAACCTGACCCCCACCCAGCGCGAAGCGATCGCGCTGGCCTATTACAGCGGGTGGACCTACCGAGAGGTCGCCGATCATCTCTCGGTGCCGCTGCCCACGATCAAGACCCGCATCCGCGACGGGCTGAAGAGATTGGAGAAGTGTTTGTCCGGGGAACGCACCGATGGTTGACGCCTCGCCACGGTTGGAGGCCGACCTCATCGACCTCGCCTACCCGTGCGCGCTGGACGCGGTCGCCGATATCGAGCGCAGGCATATCGATGCCCGCTTGGCGGCCGCGGACCCCGACGTGCGGCGGGCATTCTCCGACACCGTCTGGCAGGTACGCGACGTCATGGGGCGACTGGCCGTGCTCGACGAGTCCGCGCCGCCACCGGAGCTGGAACGTCGCATCCTGGCCGCGCTGCCCGACGACCCCGGGGGGCGGCGATCGATCCGGCGGATCTCGACGCGGCGGCCGCTGCGCTGGGCGGTGCCGATCGCGGCCGCCGCCAGCCTGCTGATCGGTGGAGGCGTGCTGACCGCGCAGTTCACCGGCTCGCCGTCCGATCCGGCCGCTGCCGACCAGGTGCAGGTGAGCCCGGGGGTGCGGACGCTGAACGGGTCGTTCGCCGGTGGCGGTGCGCTCGTCGTCGAAGCCTTGCCCGAACTCGGGCGCGCGGTGGTCGTATTCGATCGGGTCGCGCCGCCGCCTTCGGGCCAGGTGTATCAGATGTGGTTGGTCGGCTCCGATGGACAGGCCCGCTCCGCCGGCGTGCTGCGCGACCTGCCGTCGGCCGATCGGCCGTTCGTCACCGGTTTCCGATCGGGCGATCTGCTCGCGGTGAGCGTCGAACCCGACGGCGGCTCGGCCACACCGAGCGGAGATCCGATCGTGGGCGTCACGCTGCCCTGAGCGGGCTCTAGATCTCCACCGGTTGGTCGCCGACGACTCGACCGCCCAGGTGCACCCAGCCGTCGGAATCCCACCGGGTGAACAATTGCGAGCCTTTGCCCTGCGTGATGACCAGGCCTTTGCGCAGCAACGCCGTCAATGCCACGGCCGCCGCTCCGGTCGCCTCGTCCTCGGCGATCCCCATGGTCGGCGCGAACATGCGTGATCGCAGGACGGCGCGATGTTCGTCGGTCCACGCCCACAGGTAGTGCGGTCCGCCGGGAAACTCGTCCGGGCGCAGAGCGGCCAGCTCCTCGGCGTCTTCCAGTTGATGAAAGGTGAACGGGGGCGCCCATTCGCCGCGAGCGGTGATCCAGGTCAGTCCCTCGGTGAGTTCCACCGCCACCGGGCCCGCGGGCACATCGAGGATTCGCACCGGGAGGCCCTGGGACGCGAACCACCACGCGGTCCCCACCGATGGGTGTCCGGCGAACGGGAGCTCCACCGTGGGGGTGTAGATCCGCACCGCCACCGTGCCGTCGACCGGCTCCTCCACCACCACGGTCTCGCTGTAGCCGGCTTTGGCCGCCAGCGCCTGCCGATCGGTTGCTGCTACATCGGCCGCTCGCGCGATACCCAGCTCGTTGCCGAAGCGCCCGGCCGCGTCGGTGAACACTCGCACCACATCAACCTGTGTGCTCATGCTCGACGAGCCTACCCGCGTGCCCCCGCCGCGAGCTGTCGGCCGGCCCACATCGAGAACGCGAAAGAGGCCCCCGCCGCAGGACAGGGACCTCTTTTCGAGCGAAATCAGATCGCGGCCGTGCTGAGCGCCTCGGTCGATTGCACCGCCTGGCCCACACCGGCCACGATGGCGGCGGCGCGCAGCGATTCGAAGATCACCTCGCGTGACACGCCCGCTTCGCGCAGAGTGTGCTCGTGCGCCTCGAGGCAGTGCGCGCAGCCGTTGATCGAGGAGACCGCGAACGACCAGAGCTCGAAGTCGGCCTTGTCGACGCCCGGCGCGCCGATGATCTGCATGCGCAGCCCGGCCCGCAGGTCGTCGTAGCGGCCGCCGAGGAACGCCTTGCCCCGATAGAACACGTTGTTCATGCCCATGATCGAGGCGGCGCCGAGCGCGGCGTTGTACGCCTCCGCCGACAGGACGTCGGCGGCTTCCTCGGCGATCTCGCGCAGCGTGGTCGTCGACCGGGTCGCGGCCGCCGACGCCAGCAGGGTGCCCCACAGCTGCTGCTCGTTCAGCACGGTGGTGCGCGCGAGGGATGACAGGTTGAGCTTGAGGTCCTTGGCGTACTCGGGAAGGGAGTTCTTCAGGTTCTCAATGCTCATTCGGCGATTCCTCTACTCGATGCGGTCCGTCGGGGGACCGGGTCGTTTCTCGATGATGTGGGCGGTGCACCCGAAAGTTGCGGATGCGAAGGGATTTTCAGACGCTGGCGGCCAGGAGCTCACCGGCGTTGATGGTCGGATCGCCCTTCTTCCAGTTGCAGGCGCACAGCTCGTCGGACTGCAGGGCGTCCAGCACGCGCAGCACCTCGTCGACGTTGCGGCCCACGGAACCGGCGGTGACGGAGACGAACTGGATCTCGTTGTTCGGGTCGACGATGAACGTGGCGCGGTCGGCGACGCCGTCGGCGTTGAGCACGCCGGTGGCCGCGGCCAGTTCACGCTTGAGGTCGGAAAGAATCGGGAAGGGGAGGGTCTTGAGGTCCTCGTGCTGAGCACGCCACTGGAAGTGCACGAACTCGTTGTCCACCGACGCGCCGAGCACCTGGGCGTCCCGGTCCTCGAACTCGTCGTTGAGCTTGCCGAACGCGGCGATCTCGGTCGGGCACACGAAGGTGAAGTCCTTCGGCCAGAAGAAGACGATCCGCCACTTGCCCGCGTGGTCGTCGCTGGTGATCCGGGTGAAGTAGTCGTCAGGCTGCTGAGCGTCGACCTTGGACAGATCACCGCCGATGACCGCGGTGAGGTTGTATGCCGGGAATTGGTCGCCGATGGTCAGCAGGGCCATGCTCGTCTCCTCGTCAGGTGGGTTGCCAACTGTGTTCTGCGGTATTGCGGGGCCTTTGCGGTCATACGAGCCACCGCCTCGGGCCCGGCACTCACACCGCCGGTGGAAAAGCTCACCGGCGATCTTGCCCAAGGGTGCGTAAAAGGTAAAGGTGATCAGTCGCACTACACTGATAGGCGTGACTGATCAGACTTATCAGCCCACCCTGTCACAGCTGCGTGCGTTCGTAGCGATCGCGGAATACCGCCATTTCGGCACCGCGGCCGCCCGCCTCGGTGTGAGTCAGCCCACGTTATCGCAGGCGCTCGCCGCTTTGGAACACGGGCTGGGGCTCCAGCTGATCGAACGGAGCACCCGGCGCGTGCTGGTGACCGCCGCGGGGATGCGCTTGCTGCCCAAGGCGATGGCGACGCTGGAGGCCGCCGACCGTTTCGTCGCGTCGGCCACCGGCGACGGACTCGGCGGCACGCTGCGGATGGGCATCATCCCGACGGTCGCCCCGTATGTGCTGCCCGGGTTGCTGCCGGAGCTGCGCAAGCGGCTACCCGAGCTGCGCCCGCAGATCGTCGAGGACCAGACCGCCCGGCTGCTGGACGGCCTGCGCACCGGAGTGCTGGACGTCGCGCTGCTGGCGGTGCCCACCGAGATGCCCGGCCTGGTCGAGATTCCCCTTTTCGCCGAGGAGTTCGTGCTGGTCACACCGCGCGGCCACGAGCTGGCCGGGCGTACCGACCTCGCGGCGTCGGTGCTGGACGCCCAGCCGCTGCTGCTGCTGGACGAAGGGCACTGCCTGCGGGATCAGACTCTGGAGGCGTGCCGCTCGGCAGATGTGCATCCGGCCGCTGTCGGCGACACTCGGGCCGCGTCCTTGTCCACGGTGGTGCAGTGCGTCGCGGGCGGACTCGGCGTGACCCTGATCCCGCAGATGGCCGTTGCGACGGAAACCGCCCGCGGCACATTGGATGTCGCCCACTTCTGCGCCCCCGCACCCGGCCGCACCATCGGCCTGGTCTTCCGTACTTCCAGCGCCAGGGCCGATGATTACGAGTACCTGTCCGCCATCATCCGCGCTCAGCGGCCGATGTAGCTGCTGCGCCGAGCCCGTGGGACGAGCACGCTGGAGCGGGGTGAGAGGAGACTCGAGTTGGCATCGGCGGCGTGGAGCGACGGGCGACTGGGCCGCCTGTCCGGGCTGGATCACGAGCTGTTCGTCTACGGCACGCTGCAATTTCCCGAAGTGCTGAAGACACTGCTCGGGCGGGTCCCGCCGCTCGAGCCGGCCGAGCTGACCGGCTGGCGCGCTGCCGCGCTGCCGCGTCGGATCTACCCGGGGCTGATCGCCGCGTCCGATGGACGAACAAGCGGCGCGGTGCTGAGCGGTATCACCGCGGTGGAGTGGACCATCCTCGACGCGTTCGAGGACGACGAGTACGACCTGCGCCGGTTGTACATCGATGACCGGGACGTTCCGGTATGGACCTATGTCTGGACGGTGGCGGCGGATTCGGCGGACTGGCAACGGGATCGGTTCGCCGCTGAGCACCTCGCGCCTTTCGCCGCTCGCTCCGCGCGGTGGCGCCGAGACCCGGCAAATTTCCGCGATCCGCCCGGACCCGGATGGTCTGGGCCGATGGTGTGAGGCCGACGGGTACAGCCAGTTTGCGATTCCAAGACGACCGGTCGTATATTGACCGTATGGCACGACCTCGGCGCAGCGAAGACACTCGGCGGCTTCTGGTCGAAGAGGGCGCCTCGGGGTTCCTGACCAACGGCTACCACGGCACCGGGCTCAAACAAATCCTCGACCGGGTCGGGGTGCCGAAGGGGTCGTTCTACAACTACTTCGACAGCAAGGAGAGTTTCGGGCGCGCGATCATCGAGCATCACTCGCTGTGCGTCCAGCGCAACCTGACCGAGGCGTTCGCAGCCGCGCCGGACCCGGTGAGCGGCTTGCGGGCGTTCTTCGGGCGGCTGATGGACGATTTCGTCGCCTCCGATTTCACCGGCGGCTGCCTCATCGCGAACCTGGGCGGCGAGCTGGAAGGTAGTGAGCTGCTGCGGGAATCGCTGTCGAAGGCTTGGGGCGCATGGCGCGACCGGGTCGCCGAGCAACTCGCGCATGGGCAGCGCCTGGGCATGATCCGCGCCGACATCGAGGCGGTCGAACTGGCGGATCTGCTGCTCGAATCCTGGGAGGGGGCGGTGATCAGGATGAAGATCGATCGCACCCTCGTCCCCTTGCGCAAGTGCCTGGATCGCCTGCTCGGCGACTACTTCCTGCCCTGATCCCAGGGCGGCACACCCGTCCGGCGTCTTCGGCCCCTCAATACAAGACGACCGGTCGTATAAATGAAAGGACAGCGATGGCGAAGACGGTCATCGTGACCGGTTCCTCCAGTGGGATCGGCCGCGATATCGCACGGGCATTCGTGGAACGCGGCGACAACGTCGTGCTCAACGGACGAGACGCGGAAAAACTGACGGAGGTGGCCGCCGGCTTCGGTGCGCCGGAGCGGGTGGCCACGGTGGCGGGCGATATCGGCTCGGCCGCTACCGGAGCGACCTTGGTCGGCGTCGCCGTCGAGCGGTTCGGCGGCGTGGACGTGCTGGTCAACAACGCGGGCATTTTCGGAGCCAAACCGTTCGTGGAGGTCACCGAGGTAGACCTGGACAACTATCTGAACGGAAACCTCAAAGGCACCTACTTCACCACGCAGGCCGTGGTGCGGCGGTTCCTGACGCAAGCCAGGGGCGGCAGCATCGTGAATATCGGCACGGTGCTGATCGACCATGCCCTCGCCGGGCTGCCCGCCACGGCGGCTCTGGTCAGCAAGGGCGGGGTGCACGCGCTGACCACAAGCTTGGCCGCCGAACTCGCCGCCGACGGCATCCGGGTCAACGCGGTCGCCCCCGGCATCATCCGTACGCCGCTGTTCGGCGACGGCGACGAACCGGCCTCCGCCGGGCTCGCGCTGCTCAACCGCATCGGCGAAGTCGCCGAAACGACGGCGGCGGTGCTCTATCTCGCCGACGCGGAGTTCACGACCGGTCACATCCTCCCCGTCGACGGCGGGTTCATCTCTGGAAGGGCGGCCTGAAATGCCGTACGTGAATATCAAAGTCACCGACGAAGGCGTCACCCGCGAACAGAAGGCGCGCCTGATCGCGGGCGTCACCGATCTGCTGCACGACGTGCTCGGCAAGGCGCCCGCGAGCACCTACGTCGTGATCGACGAGGTGGCGCTGTCGAACTGGGGTGTCGGCGGGGTCGACGTCGAGCGGTGGCGCGAGCAGCAGCGCTCCTGAACCGCTGAATGCGGGCAACTCGTTCCACCGTAAGGAACGAGTGCGCCGGTTCCGAGGGGAACCGGCGCACTCGGGTGCCAACGCCTAGACCCGCAGCGCGTGCGGTTCGATCGCGCCGCGCACCAGCGCCCGCGCGTCGATGGTCTCGGCCTTGTAGGGCAGCAGCGCCAGGCGATCGGTCATCCCGCCGACCGGGTCGTCAACCGAGTCCACCAGCCCGAACAGGAACGACCACTCGTGCTCGTCGCTGCCGTAGTGCACGACGGTGCCGAACTGCTCGTGGAAACGCTGCCAGGAGCGCTTCAGCGTCTCGTTGCGCCACATGGTCGCGCAGCCTGCCTGGGCGCACAGCACGCCGCCGGGCGCGAGCAGCGCGCGACATCGGGACAGGAACTCCGCCTCGTAGAGGCGATTGTGCTGCGCGTCCTCGACGCGCTCGTCCGGCAGGTCGATCACGATGACGTCGTAGCGAGTGCCCGCCTGCGCGGCCGTGGCCAGGAAGTCCCAGCCATCGGCGTAGTGCACCTTGATCGGCCCCTCGCCCTCGACCGCGGCGGCCAGTTCGTCGCTGGTGTAGCCGTAGGGCAGGTGCTGAGCGCACAGCTCCACCTCGAGCTGGTCGATATCGACATGGTCGACCAGGGTGGCGCCCGCGGCGACCGACATCTGACTGGCCACGCCCTCGCCGGAGCCGATGATGAGTACCTTGTCCAGCTTCTCGGCCAGCACGAAGGCCGGAACCATCATCGCCTCGTGGTAGGTGAGCTGGGACAACTCGGTGGACTGGCGGTCGTCGTCGGAGAACAGGCTGATGCCCTGCTCGGTCCGCGCGATGACCATGTGCTGGAACGGGGTGTGGGTGTCGACGATCACCTCGTTCAGGTCCCAGATGCGGGTCAGGCCCGCGCCCACCGGCTCCTCGATCCGTTGGCTACCGTGCCCTCTGCGGATGACCTGCATGCGAACATCCTTGGGAGCCAATGCGTCTCGCAGTAGCTCGACCGCCTTCGACGCGCCGGCACCGATGCTGCCGCAGGTGAACACGTCGACGAAGATGTCGCCGGACTCCGGATAGGTGTGAATCGAGGCGTGGGACTCCGACAACAGCGCGAGGACGGTCACCCCCTGCGGGTCGAACTTCTTGTGTACGACATCGCAGATGGTGACGCCCGCCGCGATCAAAGACTCACGCAACGCCGATTCGAGTCGTTCGAGATCGTCGCAGAGGTCTGCGTCGACACCACCGAACTCGGCCAGCACATGCCAACCGGTGAATTCCGCCGTCATGGGCAAACTCACTCTCGCTCAGCGCCCGAGACATGAACGGTCAAGGGCGGAAAACCATTGAATGACACCGACGAATAGCTCGCGGTATAGGCGCCGGTGTCGAGGATTCGAACGCGATCACCGGCTCGCAACGTGGTCGGTAGGAGGACTCGCGTGCGTTGATACAGTACATCGTCGCCGTCGCAGGTCGGACCGGCCACCACCGCCTCGTCGACGGGGTCGCCGTCCCGGTCGGTGACGAACCGGTAGGCGATGTACTCGTTCTCGGTCTCGGCCATGCCGTTGTAGCGGCCGATGTCGAGATATACCCAGCGCCTGCCGTCCGGCGCGATGCGGACGCCGACCACCTCGGCGTGGATCGTGCCCGCCGAACCGACCAGCGCCCGGCCCGGTTCGACGACCAATCCAATGCTTCCGGAAAGGAATTCGGCCGCGGCGTGCTTGATCACCGCGGCGATCTCGCCCAGCCCGGGCGCGGGGTCGGCATAGGAGATCGGCAGCCCGCCGCCGATATTCACCGAACCGATCGCGATGTCCTTGTCGGCCAGAGCTTCAGTGATCCGGCCCGCCTGCTCGATGCCGATCCGCCACGCCGTGGGGTCCAGTTGCTGGGAGCCGACGTGGAAGTACGGCCCGGCGACCACGAGCCCGAGATCGCGGGCCCGGACCAGCAGCCGGAACGCCTCACCCGGGCTGCAGCCGAACTTGGTGCCGAACGGGGTGCGCGACTCCGGCGCCGAGGCGAGGAATCGGCACTCCACCTCGGAGCCGGGTGCGTGCTCCGCGATGCGCAGCAGGTCGTCCTCGGTGTCGAAGGCCCAGCGGCGCACGCCCAGGGCATAGGCCCGGGCGATATGCGCCGCCTTCTTGATCGGGTTGCCGTAGCACAGCTGGTGTGGCGCCACCCCCAGCCCGAGGCAGAGTTCGATTTCGCCGATGCTGGCGACGTCGAATTCCGCGCCCTCCTCGTCGAGCAGGCGCACGATCTCCGGCACCGGGCTCGCCTTCACGGCGAAACGGATCCTCGTCGCGGCGCCCGTGCCCGCGGACAGGGCGGTATCGAGCGCGCGGTAATTCCGGCGGACACGCTCGGGATGGATGACAAGGTAGGGCGATTCGGGCATAGTTGATCTTTCGCTTGGGCAGCGGGGGAGAGAGTATCAGCGGCCCCTACCCAGAAACGAATCCGTCGAAACCTGGGTTCGCCACAAGGTCGCGCACCTCTGTCCTCCTGGCATGACGGAGCTGCTTACCTGCGCGAATGCGGGACCGATGGCCGATGCGGGCTCAGCCGGCGGACACGGTGACGTCGTCGAAGACGACCTCGCCCGCGGCGTCGGACTCGGCGAGATCCACCACCGCGTCGATCGACCAGCCGTGATCGCCCGCAGGGTCGTCCAGCACCTGGCGCACCTGCCAGAATCCGGGTCTTCGTTCCACCTGGAACAGTTGCGGGCCGCGGGCGTCGGGGCCCGTGCCGATCCGCTCGTATTCCGCGTAGTAGTCCGCGAGCGCCTCGGCCCAATCCGGTCCGGGGCTCAGTTCGGCGAGTGCGTCCCAGCGTCGCAGTGCGGCCAGTTCGACGCGACGGAACAGCGCGTTGCGGATCATGACCCGGAAGGCACGCTCATTGGCGGTGATCGGGCGCACCGTTTCCGCGCCGAAGGCCAGCTGGTCGGCGTCGGTCTCCGCACCCGGGTTGGTCAGTTGCTCCCACTCGTCGAGCAAGCTCGAATCCACTTGACGCACAAGCTCTCCGAGCCATTCGGTGATGTCGTCGAGCTCCTCGGTGCGCGCCGACTCGGGCACGGTGCGCCGCAGCGCGCGGTAGGCGTCGGCGAGGTAGCGCAGCACCACGCCCTCGGAGCGGGCCAGCTCGTAGAAGGAGATCAGCTCCGCGAAGGTCATGGCGCGCTCGATCATGTCGCGCACCACCGACTTCGGCGCGGGCGCGAATTCCGACACCCACGGGTGCCCGGCACGATAGGTCTCGTACGCCGGTTCGATGAGCTCGGCCAGCGGCTTGGGCCAGGTCACCTCTTCGAGCAGTTCCATCCGCTCGTCGTACTCGATACCCTCGGCCTTCATCTCCGCGATGGCCGCGCCGCGCGCCTTGTGCTGCTGAGCCATCAGCAGCTGGCGCGGATCCTCCAAGGTGGATTCGATGAGCGACACCACGTCGAGGGTATAACTCGCAGACTGTTTGTCCAGCAGGTCCAATGCGGCCAGTGCGAACGGCGACAACGGCTGGTCGAGGGCGAAATCGCGCTGCAGGTCGACGGTCAGGCGGGCACGGCGGCCGTGGGCGTCCGGTTCCGGCAGTTGCTGCACCACCCCCGCGTCGCGCAGCGCGCGATACAGCCGGATGGCGCGCAGGATGTGCCTGCGCTGGGCGGGGCGCGGCTCGTGGTTGTCCTCGAGCAGGTGACGCATGGCGGTGAAGCAGTTGCCCGGCCGGGCGATCACGTTCAGCAGCATGGCGTTGGTCACCGTGAAACGCGACACCATCGGCTCCGGCTGCGCGGCGACCAAGCGGTCGAAGGTTTCCTCGCTCCAGGAGACGAAGCCCTCCGGTGGTTTGCGCCGCTGTACCTTGCGCTGTTTCTTGGGATCGTCGCCCGCCTTGGCCAGTAATCGAGTGTTCTCCACCTCGTGTTCGGGAGCCTGCACAACGACGGTGCCCATGGTGTCGTAACCCGCCCGGCCCGCGCGGCCCGCGATCTGATGGAACTCCCGTGCCTTGAGCCTGCGGGTGCGCACGCCGTCGAACTTGGTCAGCCCGGTGAGCAGCACCGTGCGGATCGGCACGTTGATGCCTACGCCGAGGGTGTCGGTGCCGCACACCACCTTCAGCAGGCCGTCCTGGGCCAGACGCTCCACCAGACGCCGGTACTTCGGCAGCATGCCCGCGTGATGCACGCCGATGCCGTGCCGGATCAGCCGCGACAGCGTTTTGCCGAACCCGGTGGCGAACCGGAACCCGCCCAGCGCCCCGGCGATCGCGTCTTTCTCGGCGCGCGTCGCGAAATTCACGCTGGTCAGCGCCTGCGCGCGCTCCAGCGCGGCGGCCTGGGTGAAGTGCACGACGTACACCGGGGCCTGGTGGGTGGTGACCAGTTCCTCGAGCGTTTCGGTGATCGGAGTGCGGGCATAGGAGAAGCTCAGCGGCACGGGACGCTCGGTACCCGCGACGATCGCGGTGGATCGCCCGGTCCGGCGCTCCAGGTCGCGGGCGAAGAAGTCGACTTCGCCGAGCGTGGCCGACATGAGCAGGAACTGGGCGCGGGGCAGTTCCAGCAACGGAACCTGCCAGGCCCACCCCCGGTCGGGGTCGGCGTAGAAGTGGAACTCGTCCATCACGATCTGGCCGACGGCGGCGTCGGCACCCTCGCGCAGTGCCAGGTTGGCCAGGATCTCCGCGGTCGCGCAGATGATCGGCGCCTCCGGATTCACCGCGGCGTCGCCGGTGACCATGCCGACGCGTTCGGCCCCGAACACTTCGCAGAGGGCGAAGAATTTCTCGCTCACCAGCGCCTTGATCGGGGCGGTGTAATAGGTGCGCAGCCCCTGGGTGAGGGCGAACAGATGCGCGCCGACCGCGACGAGCGATTTCCCGGAACCGGTTGGGGTGGCGAGGATGACGTTGGATCCGGATGCCAGCTCGAGCAGCGCCTCGTCCTGCGCGGGGTAGAGCGGGGTGCCCTGCTCGGCGGCCCACAGCCCGAACGACTCGTAGAGCGCGTCGGCGTCGGTCCCCGGGATGTCGAGCAGTTCGGTCAGATCCACTCCGACCACCCTACGGCCTCGCCGGCGGTCGGCCGTGCAGGGGCGACCGGGACCAGGCCGCCGCGCGGCTCAGTCCTGCTCGCCCTCGTCGTCGCCCTTGTCGCGGCTCTGCTCGGCGAGGAATCGCTCGAACTCGGCGCCCAGTTCATCGCCGCTCGGCAACTCGCCGTCGCCCACCAGCAGGCTCGACTGCCGCTCCTGCGCGGTGACGAAGCTGTCGTACTGCCGTTCCAGGGCGTGTACAACGGTCTCCACCTCGACGTTGCCCGCGATGTGCTCGTTGACCTGTTCACGCACCCGGGCGGCGGCCTCACCGAGCGCGGCCAGCGGGAACTGCAGGCCCGCGTTGTCCGCGACGTTCTCCAGCAGCGTCTGCGCGGCCTCCGGGTAGGCGGTCTGCGCCAGGTAGTGCGGCACGTGCACCGAGAAGCCGACCGACTCGTGCCCGTGCTGCGCCATGCGGAATTCCAGCAGCGACGACGCGCTGCCCGGGACCTGCAGCTCGCCCGGCCACCGCTGATGGTCGGAGATCAGGTCGCGATCGGAGGAATGCGCGGTCACGCCCAGGGGGCGAGTGTGCGGAATCGCCATCGGGATGGCGCTGAGGCCGATGCTGCGGCGCACGCCCAGCTGCTCGGCGAGCAGCCGCACCGCGGTGGTGAACTTCTCCCAGCGTAGGTCCGGCTCCAGGCCGGCGAGCAACAGGAACGGGGTTCCCGTCGTGTCCCGCAACGCCCAGAGATTGAGTTCCGGCTCGGCGTAATCGGAGAAATGATCCGTCTTGAACGTCATGAGCGGACGGCGCGAGCGGTAGTCCAGCAGCTCGTCCACGTCGAACGAGGCGACGAGTTCGCTTTCGAGGCTCTCGCGCAGGTGCGTGGTCGCCAGCCGCACCGCGTGCCCGGCATCGGTGAAACCTTCCAGCCCGTGCACCAGGACCGGGCCCGCGCCGTCGGCGGACGACAGCTGCGGAGCGGGGAACTCCAATTCGTACATTCGCGACTCGTAGTCCATCGCGTACTCCTTCCTGCGCGGCTCCTGCGGCCCGGACGCGTACCTCACGCGCCAGTGTGGTTGCCTGCCCGATCGTTCGCCACCCTCGGTGGTGGTGCGAGACGAGCAGGTCGTCCGGACCGGGGACCACTGTCCATTGTCCCCCATGCCGTGGCGGTCACCGCGCACGGCCGGACACCGACCCGTACTCCGAGGCAACAGCATCGGTGGCTCGCGCATTCCCGGCCCGGCGGCGTGGCATCGCCTGCTGGACACGAGGAGTTTGGCACAGTGGGGGCGTGACCGTGGCGGATTCGAGGCGCGTACGGCCGGGCTGGGTGGCGCCCGCCGTCTGCGCGGTGCTGCTCGCAGGATGCGGGTCGACGGTACCGGGGCGCCCGGTCTCGTCGGTGCCTGCCACGGTGACCCGGCACGTGAGCGCCGAACTGCCGACGCTGTTGCCGGATGCGAGCGTGTTTCCCCCGCCCTACACGGCGGTGGTATTGCCACAGGAAGCCGTGGCCCAGGCGGCGGGCGATCTGGACGGTATGGGCCGCGGCTCGAATGTGCAGCCCAGCCGTTGTGTGCCGCCGAACCAGGACTTCGGGCCCGATCACACGGCCATGGCGGTCGGCACGGACGACGCCACACGCGCGACGCTGACCGTCGAATTGACGCGCACCGGCGAGCCGTTGACGGCACTGCGCGCCCGGCTGGAGCAGTGCGGATCGGTGCGGGTGCAGCGGGCGGGCGCCGCCACCACCGTGACGACCGAGCCGGCCGAGCCACCGCCGATCGACGCCGACGACGCCCTTTCGCTGCGCAGGACCGTGCGGCCGGAGGCGGGAGGTAGCCGGCTGACCCAGTCCATGCACACCCACGTCGCGCAGACCGGAGACGTGCGTATTTCGGTGACGTATATGTCCTTCGCCGATGGTGAACCGGATACGGCGGCGCTGAATGCGCTGTTCGCCACCGCGGTACGCAAAGTGCGCGAGAGATAGCGGGCAGGAGCGGCACGGTAGCAGGCCCCACCGACACGAATCGCGATACTCGCGTCGTGCCGTTCGAGTCGTGCACAGCGCGAAACGAATTCCCCAGGGCGGCGGAATCGCCAGGTCGGCGCCGCAAGCCGGGGACCGCCGAGCCGCATGGTCGAAGCATGACCACTTCCGCGACTCCATTTCCCGCTCCCGAACCGATCGATACCGGATATGCAGGCGAGGACGACGCATTCCGGCCGGGCACCGGCCATGACCGTTCGTCGCCCTCCGGCGTTTGTTCCGAGGCCGAGGCGCGCCTCTTTCCCACCGCCATGGGTTCGCCGCACTCTTCTTCACATGCCGCAGAGAGGGGAGCGAGCACGTGGAGCTCCGCTGGCGCGGGGGGCGATGCCCGATGCCGCGATGAACCTCCGCTGTTCCGGGGTACACCGGATCACGTTGTACGCGTCGAGGACCCGGCGGAGTTGATCGCCGCCGTGCCCGCCATGCTCGGCTTCACTCCCGAACGTTCGGTGGTCGTGCTCGTCCTGCGGCACGGGACGACGGGCGGTGCGATAGTCGACGCGGTGGTGCGGTTCGATCTGGCTTCGCCCACCGGACGACGCGTCCGGGGCGCGACATTGGCGACGGCGGTCGCGCGGATCTGCGCACACGACGAGGCGGCCGAGGTCCTGGCCGTCATCGTGGACGAACGCGCCGTGGAACCGGGAGCGGGCGCCGGCCGGCCGGGATGCGCGGCCGGAGGTTTCGACGTGCTGGTCGGCTCGCTCGGCAGGCGGTTGGCGGCGTGCGGCATCTCGCTCGGCGGAGTGTGGGCGGTGCGTGCGATCGCCACCGGGCAGCGCTGGTGGACGTTGGCGGGGCCGCCGCGGCAGGGGGTGCTGCGAGATCCGGCGGCCTCGTTGGTGACGCTGACCCACGTGCTGGACGGCAGGCCGATCCGCGGTTCGCGTGCCGAGCTCACCGAACTGGTCGCGCAGGACCCACTCGCGCATGCCGAGGTGGCGGCGCATCTGGAAGATGCGCTCGCTCGCGCCCGTGAACGCTATGCGCGGGCCGCACGGCGCGGCGATCCGATCGGGTCCAGCAGGCAAGCGCTCGACCATGTGTTGTGGCAGATCGCCAACACCGCCTCGGGCGCGGCGCTGATGGCGCCCGAACTGGCGAAAATAACGGCGGCCCTGCGTGATCGGGCGGTACGGGACTCGATGTTCGCCTTGGCTGTCGGCGACCACGCCGCCGCGGCCGAGGCGGTGTGGGCCGCGCTGACCCGCGCACTGTCCGGCGCCGACCGCGCCGAGGCCGCCGCTCTGCTCGGCTACAGCGCCTACGTCCGTGGGGACGGACCACTGGCAGGCATCGCGTTGGAAGCCGCGCTGGAGGCGGATCCGGGACATCCGATGGCGATGCTGCTCGATACCTCGCTGCGCTTGGGCATGCGCCCGGAACAGTTGCGCCGGCTCGCGCACAGCGGGTACCGGACCGCCGCCGGTCTCGGTGTCGATCTAGGCGCGCCGATATCGTGAACCCGTTGTCCCACTTGCCGTTGACGAGTCGGTGGGAACCCCGCTGAGCTGGGTGCCGGAGTGTCCCGACGACTCCACGACGCGTAGTGCTTCGCCCGAAGGCGCGGCGGTCCCGGCCCCGGTGCGGTGGCGCGACGCCGACGGCCCGAGTCGGCACTGGGCCTGCTCGGGCGGTGCGGAAGAGGCTATTTCGCGCTGTGCGCGCGGGGGCCGAGCGACTGGAGGAAAGCCCAGGCGTCGGTGACGATCTCGTCGAGATCGTTGTGTTCGGGACGCCAGCCGAGTTCGGCGATGGCACGCTCGCTGGACGCGATGAGCGTCGCCGGGTCGCCGGGGCGGCGAGGCGCGTCCTGCGCGGTGATCGGCAGGCCGGTGACGCGCTCGCAGGCCGAGATCACCTCGCGAACGGAGAATCCGGTGCCGCTGCCGAGGTTGTAGATCCGGTGGGTGCCCGCTTCCGCGGTCGCCAAAGCCAGCAGATGGGCCTGAGCGAGGTCGCGGATGTGGATGTAGTCGCGGACCGCGGTGCCGTCGGGGGTGGGCCAATCTGTGCCGAAGACCGAGATCGCCTTGCGATGCCCCGCCGCGACCTGCAACACCAGGGGGATGAGATGCGTTTCCACCACCCGGTTCTCGCCGAGGCCACCATAGGCGCCGGCGACATTGAAGTACCGCAGGCTGGTCGCGGCCAGCCCGTGCGCGATCGCGTAGGAGGTGATGGCGTGATCGATGGCCAGCTTCGACGCGCCGTACGGATTGGTCGGGCGGGTCGGGGCATCCTCGGTGATCGGAACCTGCTCGGGTTCCCCGTAGACCGCCGCGGTGGAGGAGAAGACCAGCCGCCGCGTGCCCGCGCGCCGCAGAGCCTCCAGCAGTTCGAACGTCTTCACCACATTGCCGTGCCAGTACTTCTCCGGCTGCTGCACCGACTCGCCGACCAGCGACTGCGCCGCGAAATGCAGTACTCCGTCGAAGGGTTCGGCGGCCAGCAGCCGGGGCGCGGCGATCGCCACATCGCCCTCGACGAACCGGGCGGCGGAAGGGACGCCGTCGGCATTGCCGGTGGACAGATCGTCGACCACGACCACTTCGTGGCCGGCTTCCAACAGAATTTGTGCGCAGACGCCGCCGACGTAGCCCGCGCCACCTGTGACGAGAAGTTTCATGTGTCAGGCCAGCTTCACCTGGACGGCATGCGCCATCTCGTCGGGCAGTTCGAAGCCGTCGTGGCCGGGCACGGTGATGACCACCGACCCCGGCTTCGTCTCCACCGTGACGCGGGCGTCGGGGACCACGCCCGCCTCGCGCAGCCGGCCGATGACCTCCGGGTCGGTCTGGATGTGCTCGGCGAGCCTGCGCACGACGACGGCGTACATCTGGCCGTGCGGCAGATCGGACAGGCGCAGCAGCGTCTCGTCGGCGGCGGCGGGCGGAATGATGCCCAACTCGTCCAGGCCGGGGATGGGGTTGCCGTACGGGGAGGTGGTGGGGTGGTTGAGCACCTCGACCAGGCGGCGCTCGACGTCTTCGCTCATCACGTGCTCCCAGCGACAGGCCTCCGCGTGCACGTTCTGCCAGTCGAGGCCGATGATGTCGACGAGCAGCCGTTCGGCCAGCCGATGCTTGCGCATGACCGCGACGGCCATGCTGCGCCCCTTCTCGGTCAGCTCGAGATGACGGTCGCCGGCAACCAGCAGCAAACCGTCACGTTCCATCCGGGCGACGGTCTGGCTCACGGTGGGACCACTTTGTTCGAGGCGCTCGGCGATCCGGGCGCGCAGGGGCACCACGCCCTCCTCCTCGAGGTCGTAGATGGTACGGAGATACATCTCCGTGGTGTCGACCAGATCCTTCACCTGTTACCCCTTCGTCGGCACGAATTCTACCCACGCACGACGGCACCCCCGTGTGCCGGATCGTGTCGCTCCACGCCGCGCACGACATTCCGGCGGCATTGCGGCAACCCGATCGGCGCACGGCAGGCGGCCATGAGCGTCTTTCTTGTATTTGTACTGCATAGGAACGTTTCGCGGGGTTCCTTGCTTCCCGCTAGCGTTGCGATCATGGCCACTGCACCGCGCGGCGAACCTCAGGCGCCGATCTCGCCCGGGACGAGCCGGCCCGGAACCGTCGTCTGGAGCGAGCGGTTTCTGGATTACACCTGGACTCCGGAGCATCCGATGCAGCCGGCGCGCTTGAAGTTCACCATGGCGCTGGCCGGAAGTCTCGGATTGCTCGAGGGTGTCGAACTGCTCGAGCCCGCCGCTGCCGGCCGTCCGGACCTGCTGCGGATTCACACGCCCGACTACCTCGACGCGGTCGAACGCGCCGTGCCGCCGATGGGTTCGCCGACCGCGCCGCCCTACGGCCTCGGTTCCCCGGACAACCCGGTGTTTCCGGGTATGCACGAGGCCGCGTCCACAATCGTCGGCGGCACCCTGGCCGCGGCCAGGGAGATCGCCGAAGGCCGCACCAAGCGCGCGGTGAGCATCGGCGGTGGCATGCATCACGCGATGGCCGATTCGGCGGCGGGCTTCTGCGTGTACAACGACCCGGCCGTGGCCATCTCCTGGTTGCTGGATCACGGTTTCGACCGGATCGCCTATATCGATGTGGACGTGCACCACGGCGACGGCGTGCAGCGGGCCTTCTACGCCGACCCCCGGGTGCTGACCATCTCGCTGCACCAGCATCCGGCCACCTTGTGGCCCAACACCGGTTGGCCGGAGGAGACCGGCGCGGGTGCGGCGGAAGGCTCGTCGATCAACCTGCCGCTGTTGCCGGGCACGCGGGATGCGCAGTGGCTGCGTGGTTTTCACGCGGTCGTTCCGGGCGCGGTGGCGGCGTTCGGTCCGCAGATCGTGGTCAGCCAGTGCGGGGTGGATACGCATCGCGAGGATCCGCTTGCCGACTTGGAACTCACCGTCGACGGGCAGCGCGCGGCCTTCCGCGCCATGCGCGAACTCGCCGACCGTTATGCCGAAGGACGCTGGCTGGCCGTCGGCGGCGGTGGATACGGCCTGGTCCGGGTGGTGCCGCGGGCTTGGACCCATCTGCTGGCCACCGCGTTGGGCCGCACCGTCGACCCGGCGACGCCGATTCCACAGGACTGGATCGATTCGATCCGCGCGGCGGCCCCGCAGGTGGAGCCGCCGCGCACCATGGGCGACGGCGGTGACGTCGCCTTCCGCCCGTGGGACGGCCCCGGCGGCACCGGTGAGAGCGGTGACGCGCGGGCCGACCGCGCCCAACGTGCCGTCGACATGGCCGTGCTGGCCACCCGCCGAGCGACTTTCGGGTTGCTCGGTCTGGACCCGGAGGACCCTCGTGACTGATCCCGCCGATACCTCGGACACTCCCGCCACCCCGCCCCCGCCGCCGCAGCACTGGTTCGCCGACGTGCTGGCCTCCGATGGCGGCGTCGTACGACTGCGCCCGATCACGCCCGACGACGCCGAGCGGTTGCAGGAGTTCCACGGCGCGTTATCGGATCGCACCAGATACCTGCGGTATTTCGGCCCTTACCCGCGAATCTCGCCCAAAGACCTCTACCGCACCACGCATGTCGACTATCACGACCGGGTCGGGCTGGTGCTGGAACTGGGCGAGGCGATCGTCGCGGTGGGCCGCTACGAACTGCTGGAACGGGACGGGCCGCGGGCGGCGGAGGTCGCGTTCGTGGTCGCCGACGGGCATCAGGGCCGTGGGCTCGGCTCGATCCTGCTGGAACATCTGGCCGGCGCCGCCGCCGAGAACAAGATCGAGACCTTCGTCGCCGAGGTGCTCGCCGAGAACACCGTGATGGTAACGGTGTTCCGCGACGCGGGCTATCAGGTCGAGCGCAGCAGGGACGGATCCGTCCTGCACCTCGAGTTCGCCATCGATCCCACCGAAGCGCTCCTGTCGGTGCGTGATTCGCGCGAACGCGCCTCGGAGGCGCGCAGCGTGGGGAATCTGCTCGCGCCGCGGTCGGTCGCCGTGATCGGGGCCACCCCCGCGCCGGGGCGTGTCGGCGGGTCGGTGCTGGCGAATCTGCTGTCGGGTGTGTTCCAGGGGCCGGTGTTCCCGGTGAACCCGAACCGCAGATCGGTGCGCGGGGTACGGGCATACGCCACGGTCAGGGAAATCCCCGACGAGGTCGATCTCGCCGTGGTCGCGGTGCCGCCCACGGCGATCGGGTCGGTGCTCGACGACTGCATGGCCAAGGGGGTCAAGGGTCTGGTGGTGCTGACCGCGGGCTTCGGCGAGACCGGCGAAGGGGGTCTGGCAGCCGAGCGCGAACTCGTCGCGGCGGCTCGTGGTCACGGTATGCGCGTGGTGGGGCCGAGCGCGCTCGGCATCGCGAACACCGACCCGGCGGTCGGCTTGAACGCGACTCTCGCCACCGTGCTGCCCGGGCGTGGCCGGATCGGATTCTTCTGCCAGTCCGGTCCCTTGGGCGCGGCCATCCTGGGCGAGGCGGCGGCGCGCAATCTCGGCCTGTCGACGTTCGTGTCGGCGGGCAACCGCGCCGACGTCTCCGGCAACGACCTGCTGCAGTACTGGGACAGCGATCCGGACACCGATGTGGTGCTGCTGTACCTGGAGAGCTTCGGCAATCCGCGCAAGTTCTCCCGGATCGCGCGCCGCGTGGCCCGGACCAAACCGATCGTCGCGGTGAGCAGCGGCCGCTCGGTCGCGCAGCCCGCGGGCGACATGGACCGTTCGATCGTGCGAGATCTGTTCGCCCAAGCGGGCATCGTCCAAGTCGACTCGATCTCCGAATTGTTCGACTGCGCCGCTCTGCTGGGCTATCAACCGCTGCCGCGCGGCTCGCGCCTGGCCGTCGTCGGCAACAGCACGGCGCTCAACTGGCTGGCCGTCGACGCCGCGCGGGGTGAGGGCCTGCAGGTCGGCGAGCCGGTCAACCTCGGCCCGCAGGCAACGCCCGGCGCGTACCTGGACGCACTGGTCGCGGCCCTGCGGTCGGACGAAGCAGACGCTGTGATCGTCGTTTTCGCACCCCCGGTGCCGCTGCCGACCGCCGGCTTCGCCGACGCGATCCGGGCGGCGGCGGCCGCGGTGCCAGAGTCGGGCACACCGATTCTCACGACGTTCGTCGCCGAGCAAGGAATCCCGAATCTGCTCGCGGTGCGCGGTCCGGGCGCCACGGCGGCGCACGGGTCGATCCCGTCGTATCCCGATCCCGAACGCGCCGCGCGGGCCCTGGCGCGGGTGCGTCGATACGCCGAATGGCGGACCAGGCCCGTGTCACCGGTGGTGCGGCCGCAGGGCATAGACACCGACCGCGCGCGCCAACTGGTGGCCGATTGGATGGCCGGGTCGGACGGTCGGCGGCTGACGGATCTGGAGACAGTGGAACTGCTTGCCTGCTATGGCATTTCGGTCGTGGAATTCCGCGAGGTACGCAGCGCCGCGGAGGCGGTCGCGGCCGCCGAGGAACTCGGCTATCCGGTGGCGGCCAAAGCGACCGGCGAACTGTGGCGGCGCAGGCCGGATCTCACCGGCGTCCGGCTCGATCTGTGGCGACCGGAAGCGGTGCGGCAGGGATACGCGGATCTGGCGGAGTTGTGCGGTGATCCCGTATTGCACATCCAGAAGATGGCCACGAAGGGGGTCGGCTGCATTTTGCGCGTGCAGGACGATCCCTCGTTCGGCTCCGTGATCGAGTTCGGTCTGTCCGGCCTGATCATCGAATTGCTCGGCGACCGCGCCTATCGGGCGCTGCCGTTGACCGCCGACGAGGCCACAGCTCTGATCGACGCGCCGCGAGCCGCACCTCTGCTGTCGGGTACTCCGGCGAGCCCGCGCGTGGACAAAGCTGCTTTGGCCGAACTGGCTCAGCGCATTTCGGCCCTCTTCGACGATCTGCCGGAAATGCGAGAACTGTCCTTCGATCCGGTGCTGGCCTCGCCTACCTCGGCGGAAATCCTCTACGCGCGTGCCCGTATCGGCCCGGAGCCGAGTCGTTTCGACACCGGTCCGCGCCGGCTGGGTTGAGCTGCACGGGCTACGCCGGGAGTGTGGCGCGGCTGAGACGTCGGCTCGCACACGTCACAAGCGGGATATCCGATAACGGACGATCGCTCTCGCCGCGATCTGGGGATGCCACACCCGCCGGAAAGAAAGGCCCAGCTCGCCATGAAGATTCGCAGCCTTGCCCTGTTGTCGCTGCTCGTGACGGCGCTCACCGCGTGTTCGGTCAGCATCGGCACGCCGAAAGTCGAAGAGGCCGAGCTGGAGAAGTCGGTCAAGGATTCGCTCAACGAGAAGGTCGGGCAGGAACCCGACGCCGTCGACTGCCCCAGCGATCTCAACGGAAAGGAAGGAACGACCATGCGCTGCTCGCTGACCGCGGGCGGGGACAGGCTCGATGTGATACTGACGGTGACCTCGGTCGACGGCGACACGATCAAGTACGACATCGCGGTGGATCAGGGCTGAGCCCCTCAGCGCCGGACGGGGGGATGTACGACACCGCCGACCGGCTCGCGCGACACCCGGAGGGATGGGCACGCGCGCTTACCGGTCGGCGCGGAAAAGTGACCCTGGCGGGGGAGGCCACCCAGCCGAACGCCGGCGCTGCCGGCGCCGGGAAGTGATCAGCTGGCGTAGGCGCGGAGCCGGTCGGCCCGCTCGCCCTTGCGCAGTTTCGCCATGACCTCACGCTCGATCTGGCGCACCCGCTCGCGGGAGAGGCCGAAGAGCTTGCCGATCTGGTCCAACGTGCGCGGCTGGCCATCGTCCAAGCCGAAACGCAGCCGGATGACCTGCTGTTCGCGCTCGTCCAGGGTGGCGAGCACGCTGCGCACGTCGTGGTGCAGCAGGCCTGCGATGACCGCGGACTCGGCCGAGGTGGCCTCGGAATCCTCGATGAAATCGCCCAGCGGGGCCTCTTCGTCGTTGCCGACCGGCATGTCCAGGCTCACCGGGTCACGGCTGTGGTCGAGCAGATCGGAGATCTTGTCGACCGGAATGCCGGATTCGTTGGCCAGTTCCTCGTCGGTCGCCTCACGCCCCAGCTGCTGGTGCAGTTCGCGCTTGATCCTGGCCAGCTTGTTCACCTGCTCGACGAGGTGGACGGGCAGGCGGATGGTGCGGCTCTGATCGGCCATACCGCGGGTGATGGCTTGCCGGATCCACCAGGTGGCGTAGGTGGAGAACTTGAAGCCCTTGGCGTAGTCGAACTTCTCCATGGCCCGGATCAACCCGAGGTTGCCCTCCTGGATCAGATCGAGCAGCGGCATGCCGCGGCCGGTGTAACGCTTGGCGAGCGAGACAACAAGGCGCAGGTTGGCTTCCAGCAGATGAGACCGGGCGGCTTGACCGTCGCGCACGATGATCGCGAGATCACGCTTGCGGGTCGCCGACAGTCGCTTGCCGGTTTCCAGCAGGTGTTGCGCGTAGAGGCCCGCCTCGATGCGCTTGGCCAGCTCGACCTCGTCGGCAGCGGTGAGCAGTGCGGTGCGGCCGATCCCATTCAGGTACACGCGTACCAGGTCGGCGGCAGGGCTCTGAGCGTCGAGGTCCGAATCGCTGATGCGCACACGAGTGGTGGCGGGGCTTGTCATGACTTGCCTCCTGTCGGTGGTGTCTCACTCCGATAAACGGACCCGACAGGAAGAAAGTTCCCCGTTACGGCTGGCATAAACCGCTCTGAGCAGCGGTTTTCGCCCCTCTCGGCTGAGAAGTTCCTGAGAAGCACCGCAGCGCGGGGACAATCCCCGGCCGAGACCTGCACCGACCGGCGCGCGGCGGCCGTGTGTCACACGGGCCTGATCAATCCGTGCCGGACCAACCCGGTGACCACGGACAACGCGTCGGCCGCGAACTCGGCGCTCACCTCCTCGGATCCGTGCGCGAGCGCCAGCAGCTCGATCAGCTCGTACAACGGCAAGCCCTCGGCCCGCATTCCCGCCAGCAGGGCGATCGTGACCTCATCCACTTCGTGCTGCCAGCGGGGCCCGTCGCCGCGATGCAGCCGTGCCACCTGCGGCGTCCACCCCTCGTCGCCTCGCAGATACACCCGTTCCAGCGCAGTCGCCGGGTCCACGGCGAAACGTGCGGACCAGGCGAGATTTTCGTCACCGGCGACGGCGCGCAACCAGGCCGAGCGCTCGAAATACCGGATGGCCTCGTCGCCGAGCGGATCGTCGAAGCCGTGCGTGAGATCCTCGGCGAGCAGTTCCGTCGGCCCGTCGATGGCGCGCAAGTAGACGAAACCGAACCCGATTCCCTCGACGTCGGCGGCCTCGAAGGCGTCCAGCCAGCGCTGTGCGCGTGCCTGCGCGGCCGGATCGCGCGGATCCGCTCCCGCGTCCCGCAACCAGGTGCCGACATACAGCGCGGGGTCGGCGACGTCACGTTGCACCACCCAGGCGTCCACGCCGTGCGCGGGCAACCAGGAGGAGACCCGGCCGCGCCAGTCCTCGTTCTCGGCATGGACCCACGCGGCGAGCATCGCGGCCGTGCCACCGGGGGCGAGCAGATCGGCGGCCTGCGAGATCACCAATTCGCTTGCGCCGTCGAGCGCGAGACCGGAGTCACGATAGGTGTGCTCGACGCGCCCGGGACCTACCACGAACGGCGGATTGGCCACCACCTGGTCGAAGCGCCTGCCCCGCACCGGTTCGAACCAGGAACCCTCCACCAGTTCGATGTCCAGCTCGTTGAGCGCCGCGGTGGCCTCGGCCAGCCACAACGCCCGGGGATTGACATCGGTGGCGGTCACGCGCCGCGCGTAGGAGGCGGCGTGCACCGCCTGCACGCCGCAGCCGGTGCCGAGATCGAGCACCGTGCCGACCGGCCGGGTGGGTGTGGCGCGCAGCAGCGACAGGGAGGCGTGCCCGACGCCGAGGACGTGCTCTTCGGTCAGTGTGCGCCGGTGCATCGAATCGTCGAGGTCGGACAGGACCCATCGCGTTCCCGCACCCGCATCCAGCGGCCGCAGGTCCAGCGCCGCCCGCACCTGGTCGCCGTCGCGGTCCAGCAGGCCCGCGGCGACCGCGCGATCGATCTCCACGGGCGCGAGCGCCCCGGCCACATCCCGCTCGGGCAGCGCGTCGCCCAGCATCAGGAGGCGGATGAGTGTGCCCAGCTCCCCGGCCCGGCGTGCCGCACGGCGCACCGGCACCGGCTCCGACCGGCCCAGTGCCGCGTGCGCGTCGCCGAGTACCTCGAGCAGGGTGTCGGCGTCGTAGCCCACCCTGGTCAGCGCGGTCCGCAGGTCCGGGCAGAGCGCGGTGAGCAGCGAGCCGGTGGTCGTCGATCGGTTCGTAGACACACCGGTACTCTGCCACCGCGTCCACCGGGCGGGGATCAGGCACCCATCGTGTCCACGGCACCTCGACGCGGTGGACATACCGGTGGTGGGCCGGTGGGATGGTGTCTGTGCCGCTGTGCCGCTGTGCCGCTGTGCCGCTGTGCCGCTGTGCCGCTGTGCCGCTGTGCCGCTGTGCCGCTGTGCCGCTGTGCCGCTGTGCCGCTGTGCC
>NZ_JBHVDM010000003.1:97587-152506 GCF_042802775.1 Nocardia sp. NPDC057455
GCTGGGTGATCAGACTCCGCTGGGATCGCGTCCGGTGACGCAGTACAGCGCGTCGGCCGGATCGCTCAGGACGATCCAGTGCTCGTGGCGCTCCACCACGGTCGCGCCGAGCGACTCGTGCCACGCGGCGGTGGCATCGATGTCGCTCGCGGCCAGGTCGACATGTGCGCTGGTCGGTCGGTTCTCGCCGAGGCGCTGCAACAACAGTTGCGCGGGTAGCTGCTGTTGTTCGGAACGCAGGCGGGCGAATTCCGGCCGCCTGCCGGGCTGGAAAGTCCACCCGGTGAGCAGCTTCCAGAAGCGGGTCTCCACCTCGTGGTCGAGCGGGCCGATATCGAGGCACACCTGGTCCAGGCGCGAGAGCGTGCCGTCCGGCGCCCGGACGGCGGGCGCGGGCGTGCTCCTCGCACGGCCGCTGGGAGTCAGGCAGAACGTCTGACCGCCGGGGGAGCGCAGCACGGCGTAGTCCGGATGGTTGGCGACCAGCTCCGCCCCGAGGTCGAGGGCGGTGCGGACAGCGGAAGGGATGTGGTCGACGTCCAGGTCGAGGTGCACCCCGCCCAGGCCGGTCACCGCTTGCATCTTGACGCTCGCCGCGGCGAACAGCGCGGGGTCGGGCAACAAGGTGAGGAATTCGTCGTTCGCACCGCGCCGAGGGGAGAGTTCGGTGCCGGTGACCGTGGACCAGAATTTCGCACAGTCGTCGAAACGCTGCGTCGGGCGGTCCAGGAAGACCCAGATCCACCGAATCATGTTCACTCCTGTCTTGTCGCCCGCAACAAACCGTGGTCGGTGATCGTGGTGCGCGAGGTCCCATGCGACCCTAAGTACGCGTGCCCGCGTTGTCGAGGAAATACCGGCCCTTTCGCGTCTGGCACGAATTTGATGGTATGTGGCATTTCAGCCACTCGTTGCGTGGGCATAGTTCCGGCAGGCTCATCGGGTGACCGAACTGCGGACGCCGCCCCCGATTTCCCTCGATTCCGCGCCGCGCCGGCGCGTGCATCCGGCATGGCCGGTCGCCGGTATCGGCTTCATCGCGCTGCTGGGCGCGGCCGGGTTCCGGTCGGTGCCCAGCGTGCTGATGGACCCGTTGCACGACGAATTCGGCTGGTCACACGCAACCATCGGGACCGCCGTTTCGCTGAATCTGCTGCTCTACGGGCTGATCTCGCCGTTCGCCGCCGCGCTGATGGACCGTTTCGGCATTCGCAGAGTGGTGACCTGTGCGTTGCTACTGGTCGCGGCGGGCAGCGGGCTGACGGTGTTCATGTCCCGGCCGTGGCACCTGGTGCTGACCTGGGGGCTGCTGGTCGGGGTCGGCGTGGGGTCGATGTCGATGCCGTTCGTCGCGACGATCACCGGCCGGTGGTTCGTGCGCCAGCGCGGACTGGTCACCGGGGTGCTCACCGCCGCGGGCGCGACCGGACAGCTGATCTTCCTCCCGCTGGTTTCGGCGCTGGCCCACGCGCACGGCTGGCGGGTGCCGTCGCTGATCGTCGCGGGTGCGGCGCTGGCCGTGGCGCCGCTGGTGTTGCTGTTCATCCGGGACTATCCGAGCGATCTGGGCGTGCGAGCCTACGGCGCCGAGCCGGACAGCGCGGTGGGCCTGCGGGTGCCCGCCGCGGGCGGCGCGTCGCGGGCGCTCACGGTGCTCGTCACGATCGCCCGCCGTCCCGGATTCTGGTTGCTCGCGGGCGGGTTCGCGGTCTGTGGCGCGTCCACGAACGGGTTGGTCGGTACCCATTTCGTCACTGCCGCGCACGATCACGGCATGCCGCCGACCACCGCGGCGAGCCTGCTGGCCGTGGTCGGCATCTTCGACGTCGCCGGCACCATCGCCTCGGGCTGGCTGACCGACCGGATGGACCCGCGTTACCTGTTGATCGGCTACTACACGCTGCGCGGTCTGTCGCTGCTGATCCTGCCCGCGCTGCTCGGCCCGGACACGCAGCCGAGCCTGTGGGTCTTCATCATCTTCTACGGCCTGGACTGGGTGGCCACCGTGCCGCCGACGGTCGTGCTGTGCCGCGAACTGTTCGGCGCCGACGGTCCCGTTGCGTTCGGCTGGGTGTTCGCTGCCCACCAGATCGGCTCGGCGGTGGCGGCCACCGGCGCCGGTGTCATCCGCGACCTCCAAGGCAGCTACGACCTCGCCTGGTATCTGGCGGGCGGTCTCTGCGGCGCCGCCGCGGTGATGTCGGCGGTCATCCGCCGCGCGCCGGCCCGCGGCGGGGCGCTCGGCGCCCGATGAGCGGGCCGGCCGGAGAAATCAGCCGTCGATCGCGTTGTGCGGACGCGACTCGATTGCCGTACGCGGACGGTCCCAGCGGCTCGGCTCGTCTTTGCGGCGGGGTGGGCGATCGTTGGCGATCAGCACCGCGATCCAGGGCAGCGGGATCGACGCGACGATGATCAGGATGGACAACAGCGGACTGCCGAACGCGCTGTAGGCGATCGCGGCGAGGACCAGGCACGGTATGCGGAACGCCATGATGATCGTGTACCGGCGTACCCGAGCCCGGTGCTGGTCTTCGAGGGACGGCGCCGCCTCGGTGATCAACACCGGGTGCTTGTCGTCATTGCCTGGAAAGTATCCGGGGGAACGGCGGGGCTGCGTCGGCATCGTCACATCGGGGTGCTCTTCGCGGTCGCGGCCGTCGGCGGATGAGGAATCGCCGTTCTGCTGCATACCCCGAGTCTTCCACTCGCGGTCGATCCGCGCACATACGGTCGGCTTCCGCTCCGAGATCGCGGGGCACGTCCGATGCGATCCCGCGGTCGGCTTCCGCTCCGAGAAACTCGGTCACCGCCGATGCGACACCGTGCTCGGCCCGATACCACCCGATGCGGCATCATGGTATGCGTGAGCACCGACACCATGGTTCGCCCGGATACGACGACCGACGAGACGACGGGCGACGACACCCCGAAATTCTTCCACTACGTGAAGAAGGACAGGATCGCCGAGAGCGCCGTCATGGGCACCCACGTGGTCGCTCTGTGCGGAGAGGTCTTCCCGGTGACCCGCTCGCCCAAGCCCGGCTCTCCGGTGTGCCCGGAGTGCAAAAAGGTCTACGACGGCCTACGCAAGGGCGACTGAGAGCTACAACTCGCCGGACGAGGGCCCCGCTCCGCGCAGACCGGACACAGCGTGCGAGCCGTCGGGCCCGGCCTCGTCCCGGTCTGCTGTGTCCTCGTCGGCGCCGCCCTCGCCGCGCACCTGGTTGGCGATCCACTCCTTCACCTGCTCCATGCGCGTCGCGCGGGCGGGCCAGAACTCCTGTACCGCCGCGTTGAACTCCGCGCCCAGGATCACCGCGAAGCCGAGGAAGAACGTGAACAGCAGGAACGCGATCGGCGTCGCCAGCGCACCGTAGGTGACGCCGGTGCGGGTGACCCAGGACAGGTAGCGGCGCAGCACGTCGCTGGCCGCCATGAAGAAGACCCCGGCAACCAGTGCCCCGCCGAAGAGCCGGTGCCAGGGCAGCGACGTGTGCAGCGCCAGCTTGTACAGCGTGGTCAGTCCGACGATCAGCAGCAGCCCGACGCCCGGGTAGTAGAAGAAGTCCAGCAGTCCGAGTCCGGTCGCCCGCCACGCGGTGGGCAGCGCCCGCCCGATCAGCGTGGGTCCCAGCGCCACCAGCGGCAGGATGAACACCGCCGCCACCAGGAACAGCACATACAGCAACAGGGCGAAGATGCGCTGCCACACCGGGTGCCGCGCGTCCTGCTGGTCGTGGGCTTCCACGATCGAGTCGACGAAGGTCGCCATCGCCGACGACCCGGCCCACAGCGACAGCACGAAGCCCACCGACACCACCGCGCCGCGCCCGCGCCCGAGGACGTCCTGCACCGTGGGCTCGATGAGGTCGGACACCACATTCGCGCTGAACAGCTCCTGGCTGAACGCGATGATCTTGGCCTCGACGATCTGTACCGTGTCCGGCCCGAACCAGCCGCCGACGTAACCGAGGCTGCCGAGTACGCCGAGCAACAGCGGGGCCAGCGAGAGCGTCTGCCAGAACGCCGCCGCCGCCGACTTGGCGAAGATGGAATCCGTCCAGGCCTTCCGCGCCACCCGCACGATCAGCGCGGCGGCGCCCCTGCTCACCACCGCCGCCCGCGCGCCCGCGCGGTCGGTCCACGTGGGGGCCCGCACGGCGGCGGCGCGGGGCGACGGTGCGTCGGTCCGCGGCGGATCGCCCGGGAGGGCGCGGTGCTCGGTCATCGTGCTTACAGCATCGCGCACTTCGGCGATCGGCATCGGACTGTGCACGCGACGTGTCGATGCGCATCGGGTGAACTCCCAGCGTCCCTGCTGGTGGCCGTGTGATGCCCGTCGCGCCCGCCGCGTCGGTTTGGCGACACACCATGGCGGGCCGCTAGGGTCGTCTGCGTGACTGGGTCGGGTGGCGCCGCTGTGGCGGGAGAAGCAGAGACGCCGGGCGATTCGACAGCGGCGAGTACCGTCGTCGGCGGCTCGCTTCGCGCCTGGCAGCGACGTGCGCTGACGAAGTATCTGGCCACCGGGCCGCGCGACTTCCTCGCCGTGGCCACCCCGGGCGCGGGTAAGACCACCTTCGCGCTGCGGGTGGCCGCCGAACTACTGGCCGACCGCACAGTGGATCAGATCACCGTGGTGGCGCCGACCGAGCACCTCAAGCACCAATGGGCGCAGTCCGCCGCGCGCGTGGGGATCGCACTGGACTCGCGATTCTCCAACTCCACCGGCGGCACTTCCGGTGACTATCACGGAGTCGTGGTCACCTACGCGCAGGTCGCCGCGCATCCCTTCCGTCATCGCGTGCGCACCGAAAACCGCAGGACGCTCGTCGTTCTCGACGAGATCCACCATGCCGGAGACGCCAAGAGCTGGGGCGAGGCGACCGCCGAGGCGTTCGGCGACGCCACCCGCCGCCTCGCGCTGACCGGTACCCCTTTCCGCAGCGACGACAGCCAGATCCCGTTCGTCGTCTACGAACCCGACGAGTCGGGGTTCCCGAAGTCCCGTGCCGACCACACCTACGGCTACGCCGAGGCGCTCGCCGACGGCGTGGTGCGGCCGGTGGTCTTCCTGGCCTATTCCGGCGAGGCGCACTGGCGGGACAGCGCGGGCGAGGAGTACTCCGCGCGCCTCGGCGAGCCGCTGAACGCCGAACAGACCGCCCGCGCCTGGCGGACCGCGCTGGACCCGGCGGGCGACTGGATCTCCGCCGTACTGCGCGCCGCCGACACCCGGCTGCGCCAGAAGCGCGCCTCCGGCATGCCGGACGCGGGCGGACTGGTGATCGCCACCGACCAAGACCGTGCCCGAGACTACGCCGAACTGCTCGAACACATTTCGGGCGAGAAGCCCGCGTTGGTGCTCTCCGACGACCCGGCCTCCTCCAACCGTATCGCCGAATTCAGCAACAGCACCCAGGCCTGGATGGTCGCGGTCCGTATGGTGTCCGAGGGCGTCGACGTGCCGCGCCTGGCGGTCGGGGTCTACGCGACCAGCGCCTCCACCCCGCTGTACTTCGCGCAGGCGATCGGGCGGTTCGTGCGTGCCCGCAAGCCCGGCGAGACCGCGACCGTCTTCCTGCCCTCGGTGCCGGTGCTGCTGGATCTGGCCGCGCAACTGGAGTTGCAGCGCGACCACGTCATCGGCAAGCCGCACCGGGAGAAGAACGGCCTCGACGACGAACTGCTGATCGACGCGAACAAGCAGCAGGACGAGCCCGGCGAGCAGGAGAAGTCCTTCATCGCGCTGGCCGCCGACGCCGAACTCGACCAGGTGATCTACGAGGGATCGTCCTTCGGCACCGCCACCTTCGCCGGCAGCGACGAGGAGGCTGATTACCTGGGGATCCCGGGCCTGCTGGACGCCGAGCAGATGCGCGCACTGCTGCGTGATCGGCAAGCCAAACAGGTCGCCGAGCGCAGTGTGCCCGCGCCCGCCCCCGACCCCGGTGCGCAGGTGGCCGGAGCCGCCGAGCGGGTCGCCACCGCCGATCGGCTGGGCGAACTGCGACGGGAACTCAACAGCCTGGTGGCGATGCATCACCATCGCACCGGAAAACCGCACGGCGTGATCCACGGCGAGTTGCGCCGCGAGTGCGGTGGGCCGCCGACCGCGCTGGCCTCCGCCGAGCAACTCGGTGAGCGCATCGCCGCGCTGCGCCGGAAGTAGCCCGCGTCAGGCGGCCGGGGTGGGCCAGGCGGCCATGGCGAAGTCGATCGACGCGGTGAGTTCCGCCGGTGACGCGCCGTCGCGTGCCTGGATGGACAGGCCGTAGAGGACGGTGGTGTAGAAACCGGCCAGCGCCGCGGTATCGGCGCTCTCCGGTAGGTCGCCCTCGGCGACACCGCGGTCGAGCCGTCGCCGGATGTCTGCGGTGGTCTCGCGGCGCTTGTCGATCAGGAAGTCGCGAATGCCGGTATTGCGGGTGGTGTAGGTGGATCCCGCGAGCACGACCATGCAGCCGTGCGGCTTGTTCTCCTCGGTGTAAGCCCTCGCGTTGTCCCGCAGCATCGCCTCGACAGCCGCCCGCGCGGTCGGCTCGTCGCGCAAGGCGCGGGCGGTGTAGCCGCCGTCGGTGTGCCCGTAGAGTTCCACGGCCGCGCGGAACAGCGCCTCCTTACCGCCGAACGCGGCGTACAGGCTGGGGGAGTTGATCCCCATCGCGGAGGTGAGGTCGCTCATCGAGGCGCCCTCGTAGCCGTGCTCCCAGAACACCTCCATGGCACAGCGCAACGCCTCGGTGCGATCGAAGGCGCGCGGCCGTCCTCGCTCAGCCATCCCAGACCTTTCTGTGTCGATCGTTAAATATACCCCTTGACACGGTGTGGACGATGCGCTTGGCTATTTATGTATTGATCGACACAAAAATTGGAGGAGCACCGATGTCGGACCTCACGGGCCAGGTCGCGCTGGTCACCGGCGGCAGCCGCGGGATAGGAGCGGCTATCGCGCGCCGCCTTGCCGCGGTGGGCGCGGACGTGGCGCTGACCTACCAGTACGCCGAAGCGCAGGCGAAGACGGTGGTCGGCGAGGTGCAGGCGCTCGGCCGCCGAGCCGTCGCGATCCAGGCCGACAGCGCCGACGCCACGGCCGTGCGCGCGGCGGTGGACCGCGCCGCGTCCGAACTCGGCGGGCTGGATATCTTGGTCAACAACGCGGGGATCTTCCCGGCGAAGCCGTTCGAGGAGTTCACCCTCGCGGAGATCGACAACGCGCTCGGCGTGCACGCCCGTGCCGCGTTCGTCGGTGCACAGGCCGCGGTCGCGCACATGACCGACGGCGGTCGGATCATCAGCATCGGCACCAACCTCACCGATCACGCGCCGTTCGACGGTCTGGCGCTCTACAACCTGAGCAAATCGGCGCTCAACGGTTTCACCAAGGCGCTGGCGCGCGAACTGGGCCCGCGGGCGATCACGGTGAACCTCGTGCAGCCGGGCTCCACCGACACCGACATGAACCCTGGCGACGGCGCACACGCGCAGCGGCAGCGCGACCTCACCGCGCTCGGCCGCTTCGGCGCCGCCGACGATGTCGCGGCCACGGTGGCCTTCCTGGCCGGACCGTCCGGTCGCAGCGTGACCGGCGCGTTCCTCACCGTGGACAGCGGCACCAACGCCTGATCAGCCGGAGAAATACCGTCCCGGCGGGATCCCGACCGCCCGCCGGAACGCCGCGACGTAAGCGCTCGGCGTCCCGTAGCCCACCCGGCCGGCGATCCGGGCGACCGGCAGCCCCGCGGCGAGCAGTGGCAGCGAAGCGGCCAGCCGGGCCTGCGTGCGCCACTGGCCGAAGCCGAGGCCGGTCTGCGACACGAACAACCGGGCCAGCGTGCGCGGGCTGGCGGCGACGTGGACGGCGAACTCGGCGAGGGTGCGCGGGTCGGCCGGATCGGCGGCGAGCGCGTCGGCCACCTGTCGCGCCCTGGGGTCGGTGGGCACTCGCGCACCGATCGGGATCCGCTTCACCATGCTGCACCACGTGCCGACACCCGGTAGACAGGACGCGTTGTTCGCCGAAGCCTTGCGAGTGCTGCGTCCGGGCGGGGTCTTCGCGGGCAGCGACGGGCTCGACGGCAGGCTGTTCCGGCTCATGCGCCTCGGCGACACCTGCGTGCCCGTACCACCGGAGACCGCCGCCGACCGGCTGTGCCGGATCGGCTTCACCGACGTGCGGATCGACACCGGTGTTTCGAGTTTCCGCTTCCGGGCTCGACGGCCGGAGTGCGGTCCGAGTTCGGCAGCGGCTGGTGGGCAGGCACCCGAGGGGTGGGTCGGAGGTCGTCCGGCCGTTCAGCCGGGCGTCGTCGTGAAGAATCGCCGCGGATCCAGCGCACTGATCGGCGTCCACCGCGCCTGCGGGGCGGGCTCCCGCGAATCCTCCGGCGCGGCAGCGAAGTAACCCTGGATCGCCAAGGCCAATCGCGGATTCTCGTCGACTTGCCGCGCCATCTCGTAGTAGACGGCCAGGATGTGTACGCACCGTGCCTTGCGCGCCGTGCACGAGCAGTCGGTGCCTGCGAGCTGTGGCGCGAGCGCGATCCCGGCCGCGCTGATCGCATGGTGCATGTCGTCGGTCAGCAGGGTCGGATCCGGGACGATCGCGGCTATCGCGGTGATCGTCTGCCGGGACAGTGGCGCCACCTCCACGTGGGTCAGCGACGCCTCGCCGCCGCGGTGGATGGTGGCCCGCACCACCCGGTCCTCGACGGTGGCCCGCACACCGCTGTTGCGGGCGATGCTGCGCGCACGGGGCAGCAGCGGGTCCGGCCGGGTCTGGCGCAGCGGTTCGGCCAGCCGCACCCAGTCCATGCCCCACGCGGTGTAGCCGAATTCGTTGTCCGCCATCAATTCTCCCTCTTGCGCCGCAGGATCTCGATCAGCTGGTCGTCGTCCAGGGCGGCCAGTGCCGCGATGCCCGCCGCGTCGCCCAGGTCACGTAGCGCGGCCTTGCGGTCGTGCATGCCCGCGATGTGCTCCTCCACGGTGGTCGCCGAGGTGAGCGTGGTGACGGTGACCGTGCGGGTCTGGCCGATGCGGTGGACCCGGTCGGAGGCCTGAGCCTCCACCGCCGGGTTCCACCAGCGATCGAAGTGGACGACGTCGGCGGCGCGGGTCAGGGTGAGCCCGGTACCCGCCGCGCGCAGGCTGAGCACCAGCACCGGTGGGCCGTCCGTGGCTTGGAACCCCGTCACGATATCGGCGCGCTCGGCTTGGGAGAGCCCGCCGTGGAAGAACGGCGCCCGCACTCCGAACTGTTCGGCGAGGTGCCGCACCAGCAGCTCGCCGGTCTGGCGGTACTGCGTGAAGATCAAGGTGGGACTTGCGGTTTCGAGATTGGTGGCGATGATGTCCGTGCACAGGTCGAGTTTTCCGGAGCGGCCGGCCAGTTCGCCGAGTTCGCCGGTGATCAGCCCGGGATGGTTGCACACCTGCTTGAGGGCGGTCAGCGCCGCGAGCACGCGGCCGTGGCGTTCGATGCCCGCGCCGAATCCGTCGTCGACGGCTTTGTCGAGCAGGTGGTCGTAGAGCCGCTCCTGTTCGGCGGTGAGGTCGCAGAGCAGGTCGCTGTGGATCTTCGCGGGCAGCGCGGCGGCGACCTGACTCTTCGTGCGTGCCAGCACCACGGGTTCGATGGTGTCGCGCAGACGCGCCGCGGCGGCCGCCGAACCCTCGTGGATCGGCCGCACGAAACGACGCCGGAACTGTGTCCGATGCCCGAACAGTCGAGGCGTCACCAGGTGCAGCAGTGCCCACAGCTCCTCGAGGTGGTTCTCGACCGGCGTGCCGGTCAGCGCGACGGTCGCGTCCGCGTCGATCGCACGCGCGGCCTTCGCGACCTGGGTGCGCGGGTTCTTGAGCGCCTGCGCCTCGTCGAAGACGGCCGTAGCCCAGCCACGCCGCGTCAGCAGCGGTCCGTGCAGCCGCAAGGCCGGATAGCCGGTGACGACGACGGTGGCGCCGTCGGCGTCGACGGCGCCACCGCGCCAGATGGCGACGCGCAGCCCCGGCGCGAACCGGCCGATCTCGTGTGCCCAGTTGCCGACCAGCGAGGTCGGGCAGACCACCAACTGCGGGCCGGACGCGGCCCGGTCGAGCAGGAAGCCGATGGTCTGCACGGTCTTGCCGAGTCCCATCTCGTCGGCGAGCACCGCCCCGCCGTGCGCGGCCACGGTTTCGCGCAGCCAGCCGATTCCGCGCGCCTGGTAGGGACGCAGCCGCGCCTTCAGCGTCGCTGCGAGGTTCGCGGCGAGGGCTTCGGTGTCGTGCAGTACGCGCAGCGCGCGTTGCGCGGAGACGATCGCGGTGCCGGAGGCGTCGGGCACCGCATGCGCGGCGATGGGCAGGGCATCGGTCTCCGTGTCGAGTGGTTCCCCGGCAGGGTCAGCGAGGACGGAACGCACGATTCGCTGCCAGGCCGGGATCGACTCGCCGGGGTGTTCGAATGTCGATCCGGCGAAGGTCGCGAGGTCCACCAGGGTGACGTCGACGTCGGTGACTCCGAGCGCTCCGTCCGCGGTGACCGGGACGGCCAGCGCGAGGGTTTCGCGGTCACCGGGGCCGGTGGGCGCCGGACCGGGGGCGTGTCCCGCCCATGTCCAGAGCGCGAACATGTGGCGATCCGGTAGGTAAGTGGCGTGTGTGCTGGGCAGAGCGCACCCCTTTGAATCAACGTATGGCGTACGGAGTAGCGTTTCAACGTACACCGTACCGAATTAGTTCCGAGGAGCCGGTGAGCGACGACAGCACACCCGACCGAGCCAGGCAGCTGATGAGCTTGCTGTGGCGGCACGAACTCCCGCCGCGTCCGGTGGGGCGCGGTCCGAAGCAGACGGTCACCGTCGACGCGGTGGTCGCGGCGGCGGTCGCACTTGCCGACCGGGAGGGCTACACGAAGGTCTCCATCCGCGCGGTCGCCGCCGAACTGGGGCTGCGGCCGATGAGTTTGTACACGTACGTGCCGAGCAGGGACGCGCTGACAATCCTCATGGTCGACGCGGTAGCCGACGAGGACCCGCCGATACCGGGGGATCTGCCGCCCCGTGAGCGCTTGGCCGCGGTGGCCCGCCAGGTCCACGAGGAGTACGTCGCGCACCCCTGGCTGCTCGAGGTCCCGCCCTGGCGGCTCGTGCTCGGGCCGGGACGGATGCGTCGCTACGAGCGGCAGCTCGCCGCGATCGAGGGGCTCGGCCTGCCGGATGTGGCGATGGACCGGGTGATCGCCGTGCTGACGGAGTTCGCCACCGGGAACGCGCGCATGGTGGTGGCCGCTGCCCGCGAGACCGGCCGGATGAGCGACGCGGAGTGGTGGGAGTTGCACGGGCCGCTGCTGGCCGAGGTCATGCCGTCGAGCCGGTTCCCGCTCTCGTCGCGGGTCGGGGCGGCGGTCGGCGAGCTGTACCAGGCGCCCGCCGACCCGGGCGGCGCGTTCGAATACGGCCTGGCCAGGTTGCTGGACGGCATCTTGGGCACGGTGTCCGGGGAGTGATCGTCCCGGGCACGCCGACAGCGGGCGACCTGTCGGTCGCCCG
Source organism: Nocardia sp. NPDC057455 (assembly GCF_042802775.1). Taxonomy (NCBI): domain Bacteria; kingdom Bacillati; phylum Actinomycetota; class Actinomycetes; order Mycobacteriales; family Nocardiaceae; genus Nocardia; species Nocardia sp. NPDC057455. Next base: position 109,125 of record NZ_JBHVDM010000003.1, read on the forward strand.
CTGCCGGTGGAAACGGTGTTCTGTTGTCCGATGCTGTTGTGTCAGGACGCGAGGAGCGGATCAGGATGCGGGAGCGGACTCCGTGTCGATCACGGCGTCCAGCTCTCGCAGTCGATCCATGTGTTCGTTCGCGTGGTGCTGGCAGAAGAGCAACTCTCCACCCGCGGGCAGTACGGCACGCACTCGCGCGGCCGCCCCGCAGCGGTCGCAACGATCGACCGCGGTCAGTGGGGTGCTTGTCAGGGTTCCTGGCATGACTCCTCCGTCCTGGCTCCCGGTCCCGACGACCGTTCACCTGGTGTGGGGCCCGTGGTCACTCACCACGAGCTCGCTACCGCTACTTCCCAGCAGGGGTATGACTACTCTGTCAGACGTTCGGGACGGGGGACTTTGTTCCCGCATATGAAGCAGTGTGTTTTCGATAACACGACCAGGGATTTCGCTACGGGCGAACGCCACAGGTCGCGCCGTCGATGTGCGCTGCGTCACACTCTCGATCGACCGATTCAGTTGTCTACCGGGAGATTACCCGTGACCTATGACACTCACACGCTTGTTCACCTATGCACTTCGGAGGAATGGCTTTCCGCTCGGCAAACGGGGGAGTACCGCACGCCCTCGCTCGCCGAGGCAGGGTTCATCCACCTCTCGTCGCCGCAGCAGGTCCACCTGCCCGCAAACCGGTTGTTCCCAGGGCGGCGCGACATGGTGTTGTTGCGTATCGACCCCGGCCGCGTCGGGTCGCCGATCGAATGGGAGCCCGGCGTGCCGACGGATCCGGAGGCGATGCTCTTCCCGCACCTGTACGGGCCCCTGCCGGTGGCCGCGGTCACGGGTGTCGAGGAGTACCTGCCCGAAGCGGACGGGACATTCGCCCCACTCGCGGAGTGACTATCGGTCGCGGATCTCGCGCGCCACGATGGCGGCTTGAACCCGCGACCGCACACCCAGTTTCGTCAGCACTCGGGAGACGTGCGTCTTGACCGTCGTTTCGCCGATGAACAGCCTGCCCGCGATCTGCGCGTTGGACAGGCCGTCGCCGAGGCAATCGAGCACTTCGCGTTCCCGGTCGGTGAGTTCGTCGAGCCCGGCGGGAGCGGGTTGCGCAACAGCCTGATTCGCCGAGGCGAACGCGGAGATCACCGCGCGCGTCACTTCCGGAGCCAGCACGCCGTCACCCGCCGCCACCGCGCGCACCGCCTCGACCAGTGCCCGTCCCGACGTGGATTTCAGCACGAATCCCGAGGCGCCCGCGCGCAGCGTGCGAAAGACGTACTCGTCCAAGTCGAATGTGGTGAGGATGAGCACCTTCGCCAGGTCGTCGGCGGTGATCCGCTCGGTGGCGGCTATCCCGTCCATCCCGGGCATCCGCACGTCCATCAGCACCACTTGCGGCCGTAACGCCTTGGCCTGCGCCACCGCCACATCGCCGTCGGCGGCCTCGCCCACCACCTCGATATCGTCTTCGACGTCCAGGATCATCCGCAGGCCCGCGCGGATCGCGGCGTGATCGTCGGCGATCACCACCCGAATCGTCATGCGGCACCGACGGAGCCGAGCGGCAGTCGGGCCAGAACTTCCCAATAGCCGGAATCCGTTCCGGCGCGCAGGCTTCCGCCGAGCGCTCCGGCCCGCTCGCGCATATTCACCAGACCGCGGCGCCCTGATCCGGCCGTCGGATGCCGCGGCCGCGCCGATACGGTCCGGTTGCGGACGGATATGTGCAGCGTCTCGCCTTCTGCCCGCACGTCGATGCGGACCTCCTGTCCCGGTGCGTGCTTCATGGCGTTGGTCAAAGCCTCCTGGACGATGCGATAGGCGGTCTGGTCGACCGCGCTGGGCAGGGTGGCGCCGTCCAGCGCTTCGCGCACCCGCACCGAGATGCCCGCCGCGCGTGCGGCGTCCACCAGGATCGGTAACTGCGCGAGGGTGCGCGGTGCGGCGACCTCCGCCGCGGCGTCGTCGCTGCGCAGCAACCCGATCATGGTGCGCATCTCCTCCAGGGCGCTGACACTGTTCGAACGGATGGATCGCATGATCCCGGCCACCGCGGGGTCGGCGTCGCGGCGGGCCAGCACCCCGAGCGCCGCCTCGGAGTGGAGCGCTATGGCCGACAGATGCCCGGCGATCACGTCGTGCAGGTCGCGCGCCATCGTGGTGCGTTCGTCGGCGATGGCCGCGCGTCGGTCGAGTTCGGCGACCAGGGTCAGCGCTTGGGTGCGGGAGCGCTCGGCATGCGCGACGTCCTTGTGCGTGCGCACCGAGTTCGCCCACCAGATCGGCGTCGCGACGAAACTGAACACCCCCACCAGCGCCACCGCTACCGCGCGCGGGTCGCCGGTCGACGCCAGGGTCAGCACCACGGCGAGGCCGGCGAGCGCCGACCAGGACAGGGCCGTGAGCCGCGACGCCCGGCGCCCGGCGTACAGCACGGCCGCGTAGATCAAGTCGGCGTAGATGATCCACACCGGCACGGTGGCGCCAAGCCGGATGTCCACCGCGAGGGGCAGGAGACCGCCCAGCATGGCCGCGATCGGCGTCCGGCGCCGGGCGAAGGTCGCCAGGCACAACACGGCGAGCACGCCGAAACGCACCCACAACGACAGCTGCTCGCCCCGCTCGGTCATGGTGGACAAGCCGGTGAGGTACAGCGCCGCGCCACCGGCGAACGCGATCACCGCGCCCAGCGCATCCCGCGTTCGCTCCGGCACATCCGACCACCGCCGCACGCCTCCATCACAGCACAGCGTCCGCGACGCGCCATCGGCCGAAGTGATGACCGATCCAGTCGCGGGCCCGGTGATCCGGTTAGTCTGGAGGGCGTGAACGTCGACGTCACCGCACTACCCGGCATCGGTGTCCGCAAGGACTTCGAAGTGCGTTCCGGTCGCCGAATCGGCGTGGTCGCCCACCGCGACGGTGATATCGACCTGATCGTCTCCAAACTCGACGACCCCGACGCCTGTGCCGCCCAGATCCCGCTGACCACCGATGAAGCGGCGGTCCTGGCCAACCTGCTCGGCGCGCCGCAACTGGTCGCCAAACTCAACGACGACCACCGGGACCTGCCCGGCATCACCACGCGCCAGCTCCCGATCGGGGACGACTCCCCGTACGACGGCCGCACCCTCGGCGAGACCGAGATGCGCACCCGCACGAAGGTCTCCATCGTCGCGGTCATGCGGGCCGGGCAGCTGCATCCCTCGCCCGGACCCGATTTCACCTTCACCGCCGGCGATCTGCTCGTGGTGGTCGGCACTCCGGAGGGCTTGGACGCCGCCGCGAAGATTTTGACGCACGGCTGAGCCGTGACGGACACCGCGCTCGCCCTGATCGAGCTCGGAGCGGTTCTTTTCGTTCTCGGCATGCTCGGTCGTGTCGCCGGCCGTGTCGGTATGTCGCCCATCCCGCTGTACCTGCTCGGCGGTGTCGCCTTCGGCCAGGGTGGTCTCATCGAACTCCGGGCCGCCTACGACTTCGGCCATGTCGCCGGCGAGATCGGCGTGGTGCTGCTGCTGTTGCTGCTCGGGCTGGAGTACACGGCCGCGGAGCTGGTGACCGGGCTGCGCCATTCCTGGCCGGCCGGTCTGATGGACATCGTGGTGAACGCGTCCCCGGGCGCGGTGGTGGCGCTCATGCTGGGCTGGGGCGTCAACGGCGCGATCACGATGGCGGGGGTCACCTACATCTCGTCCTCGGGCATCGTGGCGAAAGTCCTCGACGACCTCGGGCGCCTCGGCAACCGGGAGACGCCGGTCATCCTGTCCATCCTCGTGTTCGAGGACTTGGCGATGGCGGTCTACCTGCCGATCCTCACCACGGTGCTGGCCGGGCTGAGCTGGATGAGCGGGCTGCGCGCCCTGGCGGTGGCCCTGATCACCATCACGCTGGTCCTCGTGGTGGCCCTGCGCTACGGGCGGTACGTGTCGGCGGTCGTGGCCAGCGCCGACCGGGAGGTCTTCCTGCTGACGCTGCTCGGCGCGGCGCTGCTGGTGGCGGGCGCTTCCTCGGCGCTGAGTGTTTCGGCGGCGGTGGGAGCGTTCCTGCTCGGCATCGCGATCTCCGGCTCGACCGCGCGCGCGGCGGTGAAAATCCTCGAACCGCTGCGCGACCTGTTCGCCGCCATCTTCTTCGTGGCCTTCGGCCTGAGCACCGACTTGCGATCGGTTCCGCCGGTACTGGGCTGGGCCATCGTGCTCGCCGTGATCAGCGTCGTGACGAAGGTGGCGACCGGGTGGTGGGCCGCGGCACGTGAGGGCATCCGTCCCCTGGGCTGTGCCCGCGCGGGTGCGGCCCTGGTCGCCCGGGGAGAATTCTCCATCGTCATCGCGGGACTGGCCGTGAGCGCGGGTGCGATGGACGGTCAGCTCACCGCGCTCGCCTCGACCTACGTCCTGCTGATGGCGGTGCTCGGCCCGATCGCGGCGCGTGTGGTCGAACCGGTGGTCGGGCTGTTGCGCAACCGCGGCCGTCCCGAGCCTTCGGTCTCCTGATCAGTTCCGCGTGGAGAGGACCTTGCGGGCGGCGGTCCGTTCCAGCCGGTGCCAGAACAAGCTCGCGGTCGCGCCGACCGCCAGCCCGATCACGGCGGCGCACAGATGGCCGTAGTCGGTGAAGGTCGGTTCCACCCACAGCGCCGCCCCGAGTGCCGCGAGGATCGTTCCGGCCCACACCGGTCGCACCTTGCCGCGGAACCGGAACGCCAGTGCCGCGAGCACGGCCGAGAAGCCGTAGCTGGTGCCGACATCCGCGGCGACGGCCACCCGCAGCGGAATGACGCCGCGGTCGATGGCGTTGGCGATGCCGGTGACGGTCAGCAGTGTCGCGCCGATGTGGCCGGTCGCGAACAGCAGAGTCCAGCGCCCGGTGCCCAGCCAGCGCTCCGCATAGGCCATGACGACCAGGAAACCCGCGATGGTGGCCCAGGGAAAACCGCCTTCGGTCCAGAACGCCGAGGCGACCAGCACCTGAACCGGGTTGTGCCGCATGTTGTACAGGTTGGTCGACGCCGAGAAGATCAGCCTGCGTTCGACCGAGTCTCCGACTCCTCGCAACGTCCACCAGGTGACGAACAGCGTGAAGGCGTATGCGGTGCTCGCGGGCGCGGCCCCCAGATGCCCCCGGATCGCGGGCAGGATCCGCCGTGGCAATTCGGGACGACGCAGCCATTCCCAGGCATCACGCAGTTCGGCGCGCAGGTCGGCGGTCTGCGTCCACGGCGACCGCGGCACGGGCGAAGTCGAAGGCGGGGCAACCACCTCGCAAGTCTGCCGCGCCGGGCTTAGGGCCGCCGTGCGGCCCCCTGTGCGCTGCGTCACGGCACCGGCGTCGGGGCGTCCGCGCTACTCGGCGGAGTTCGCCCGAAGATCGGTGCACCGGCCGAACCGATGCCCGGAATCCCGAGCGAGCGATCACGCGCGCGACCTGGGCCACGGAAAGCGCGACGCCCGCATTCACCGGCCGCTGGAGAATCGAGCGGCACGACGAATGCGGGCGTCTCGGCGGATACGAGCTAATCGAGGTAGTCGCGCAGGACCTGCGAGCGACTGGGGTGGCGCAGCTTGCTCATGGTCTTGGACTCGATCTGGCGAATGCGTTCGCGGGTGACCCCGTAGACCTGGCCGATCTCGTCGAGGGTGCGCGGCTGTCCGTCGGTGAGCCCGAAGCGCAGGCGGACAACGCCCGCTTCCCGCTCCGACAGCGTCTCCAGTACCGACTGCAGCTGATCCTGCAGCAGCGTGAAGCTCACCGCGTCCACGGCGACCACGGCCTCGGAGTCCTCGATGAAGTCACCGAGCTGGCTGTCGCCCTCGTCGCCGATGGTCTGGTCGAGCGAGATGGGCTCACGCGCGTACTGCTGGATCTCCAGCACCTTCTCCGGCGTGATGTCCATTTCCTTGGCCAGCTCCTCCGGCGTCGGCTCGCGGCCGAGATCCTGGAGCAGCTCGCGCTGAATGCGGCCGAGCTTGTTGATGACCTCCACCATGTGCACCGGGATGCGGATGGTGCGGGCCTGGTCGGCCATGGCGCGGGTGATGGCCTGCCGGATCCACCAGGTGGCGTACGTGGAGAACTTGTAGCCCTTGGTGTAGTCGAACTTCTCCACCGCGCGGATCAGACCCAGGTTGCCCTCCTGGATCAGGTCGAGGAACGCCATGCCGCGGCCGGTGTAGCGCTTGGCCAGCGAGACGACCAGGCGGAGGTTGGCCTCGAGCAGATGGTTCTTGGCCCGGTTACCGTCGCGGACGATCCAGTTGTAGTCGCGGCGCATCGCGACCGGCAGCTTCTCACCCTGCTCGGCGAATTCGCGCACCTTCTCCGCGGCGTAGAGGCCCGCCTCGATCCGCTTGGCGAGTTCGACCTCCTCCTCGGCGTTGAGCAGCGCGACCTTGCCGATCTGCTTCAGGTAGGCGCGGACCGAGTCGGCCGAGGCGGTGAGTTCGGCGTCCTTACGGGCTTGGCGCAGCGCCTCGGACTCCTCCTCGTCCCAGACGAAATCGCCGGACGCCTTGTCCGCGGCTGTCGGCTCGTCGGACTCGGTTGCGGCTTCCTCGGTCTCGGTTCCCTCGGCCACGTCGACCAGATCGTCGCCTTCGGTGAGGTCCTCTTCGGAGACTTCCAGATCGCCGAGATCGTCGAGCTCGAGCGACTCGTCCTCGATCCCCTCGTCGGCCCCCGGCTCGCCGTCCGGGCCCACCTTCTTGGTGGTGGCCTTCTTCGCGGGAGCCTTGGCCGCCTTCGCGGCCTTCTTGGCAGGCGCTTTCTTGGCGGCGGCCTTCTTCGCCGGAGCCTTCTTCGCGGCAGCCTTACGGACCGGCCGTGCTGCGGTTACATCTGCGGAGTCGGCATCGGCCGATTCGGCGGTCTGACGGGTATTCGTGGCTACCACGTACGCCCTTTCGTGACGGTCTCGTGCGGCGTCACGCCAGAGTAGTGTTCCGGCGGAGCGATCTGTCGGGTTTCACCGGCGGAAGGCCGGTCGGTGTTTCTCCGGCTCAGCCGGGCACGTTCCATTGTAACGATCTAACCAGGGTACCTACGGCACGATGCCGGTGACGGCATCCTCGCCGTACCCGCGCGCCTCAGGGTGCGACTCCGCCCGCGATCGCCATGGCGGCGCCGACGATGCCCGCGGTGTTGCGCAGGCGGGCCGGGATGACCGGTGTCCGGCTGGTGAGCAGGGGGATCCATTGCTCGGCGTCCCTGCTGATGCCCCCGCCCGCGACGAAGACGACCGGGAAGAACAGGTTTTCCAGCGTGGTCAGCACCAGGCTGACCTGCGCTGCCCACTGTTCGTAGCTCAGGCCGTCGCGTTCCTTGATCGAGGCCGCCGCGCGGTGCTCGCTCTCCATCCCCTGGATTTCCAGGTGGCCGAGTTCGGTGTTGGGCACCAGCGTGCCGTGGTAGAGCAACGCGGAGCCGATGCCGGTGCCGAAGGTCAGCAGCATCACCAAGCCCGCGAAATTCCTTGCCGCGCCGAAACGATCCTCGGCCATGCCCGCGGCGTCCGCGTCGTTGAGCACGGTGACCGGACGGCCGCCGAGCGCTGCGGAGAACAGTGCCCGCGCGTCGGTGCCGATCCAGGTTTTGTCGATGTTCGCCGCGGTGCGCGCCACGCCGCCGATCACCACCGCGGGCAGCGTGAGGCCGACCGGCCCGGTCCATCCGGCCTCGGCGACCAGTTCGGCCACCGCCTCCGCCACGGCGAGCGGTGTCGCCGGGTGCGGCGTCGCGATCTTGATCCGCTCGTGGACCAACTCGCCGGTGGCCAGATCGACCGCGGCGCCTTTGACGCCGCTGCCGCCGATGTCGATGCCGAATGCGTGCCCCCGAGCGGACATGACTAACCCCTCGTTCCCTGTGCTGGCCGGTGTGATGACAGCGCTGCACGGGGCCCACGACGCCACGGCGGCGCTGCGAATGGGATGCCCGACGACGGCGCTGTGTCGTGCACGACAAGAGTAATGGGACCACGGGGCTGGGCGTTCGGCGAGGATGTGTGATCCGATGGAGGGCGTGCCGGAAACCTCATCGCCAGTGTCCGACTACACCCCCGACTCCTTCGTCTCGATCGTCGCGCGTGGCGACGAAGCCGACCTGCGTCGCATCGCGGTCGACATCGCCGAGACGGCCGCCGCCCATGTCCGCGCTCGCCGTCCCGAGGTGTTCGGGCCCGCGGGCGCGCACGCCGAAGGGGCCGTGCAGTCCAAGAGCCACGAGACCGACCCGGTGACCATCGTGGACACCGAGACCGAAGACCTGATCCGAAAACTGCTCGCCGAACAGCGCCCCGGCGACCCGATTCTCGGTGAGGAGGGCGGCGGCAGCATCGACGACGCGAGCGCGGACATCGTCCACTGGGTGGTGGATCCGATCGACGGCACCGTGAACTTCCTCTACGGCGTCCCCGGCTACGCGGTGTCGGTGGCCGCGCTGCGTGGCGGGCGGCCGGTCGCGGGCGCCGTGGTCGACGTCGCACGGGCGGCCACCTACAGCGCCGGGCTCGGACTCGGTGCGCTGCGGGTCGACGCCGACGGCGTGGTGGAGCACCTGAGTTGTACGCCCGTCGAATCGGTCGCGATGTCCTTGGTGGCCACCGGATTCGCCTACGGCAGGCAGCGCAGGACCAGGCAGGCCGAGTTGGTCGCGCAGGTGCTGCCGCAGGTGCGTGACATCCGCCGTTTCGGTGCGGCGGCGCTGGATCTGTGTCATGTCGCGGCGGGTCGGGTGGACGCCTACTACGAGCACGGATTGAACGCCTGGGACTGGGGCGCCGGCGCGCTGATCGCCGCGGAGGCCGGCGCGCGGCTGACGCTTCCGCCCGCGACGGCGCCGGGCACCGACGGCGACCTTGTGGTGGCCGCCGCGCCCGGCATCGCCGACGAACTGGGCGAGTTGCTGGCCCGGGTGGGTGCTACCGAGCCGATTCCGGACCGCTGATCAGCAGCGGGCCTGCCGCGCGGCGTCGAGCAACTTGATATCGATGGATGTGGAGTTGCCCGGCGCCGGGTTCTTGAGCGAACGCAGCACTTCCTCGGCGTCGTTGCTGGGCCGGATGTCCCGGAACAGGGAGCCGAGCACCAGATCGACGGTCTCGTCGCCGCGCTGATCCTCGATCAGCTCGGCACACGGCGCGACCAACTGCACGGCGGCGGCGGCCGGACGGCCGTTGACGCCGAAGCGGATCTGCCCGGTGCATTCGAGGTCGCCGTTGACGTATACCGAATCGTTGCCGTATTGCGTGCCGGGTGCGCTCGCGAAGCCCAGATCGCCGAGCTGGGCGGCGACGTGCGCGGCCTGGCCGCGCTGGTTGTTCGCGTTGAGTACGCGCACCCTGCTCGCCGCCAGCGGGGCTGGTTCCACGTCCTGCAGCCGGCCCGAGCCGACCCGCTGGCCGAGCGGAGTCGGTTGCGGCGCAGCGGGATCCGACGCCGGGCTGGGCGAATTGCACGCCATCGCGGTGTGGTCGGCGTCGTGTGTCGTGAGGGCTTTGACCCAGACGATCCCGCAGATCAGAGCGAGAACGCCGAGCATGATGAGCCAGGGCTGGGGGCGGCGTCGCAGGAACGGCCGCCCTAGCGGATCCGTCGAGGTACCTTCGGTGATCAGTGAAACCACCAGCACACTCTACGAAAATCTGACGGGTACCCGGCGCAAGGTCTCGGTGCGTTCCCCAGATGGTGTCGATTGCCCCTCATTTTCGACAAGGCTGTGTTTTGATTGCGACTTTTCCTCCGGGGTCCGCTATTGTCTGGCGGCCCAGATCGAATCACCGGTGCGGAAATCAGTGGTCGGTCGCGGGAACAAGAAGGGCATGTCCTGCGTTTACCCAGCGCTATCGGGAGTGGATCTGCACGATCCGCCCTGATAGGCGACCGGTGTACGTGTGACGTGCACCACCGGCGGGGCGGTACCGGTCGCGCCGATTCCAGCAGGAATCGGGTGTGAGCGGATCGGTCCGGGATATACGGAGTTAGGACGAGGGGAAGACGACATGGCAACCGACTATGACGCACCGAGGCGCACCGAATCCGACGATGTGTCGGAGGATTCGCTGGAGGAGCTGAAGGCTCGTCGTAACGAGGCACAGTCCGCCGTCGTGGATATCGACGAATCCGATACCGCGGAGTCGTTCGAGCTTCCCGGCGCCGACCTGTCCGAGGAAGTGCTGACGGTTCGGGTGATCCCGAAGCAGGCCGACGAGTTCACCTGTTCCAGCTGTTTCCTGGTTCATCACCGGAGCAGGCTGGCCAGTGAGAAGGGCGGCCAGATGATCTGCATGGATTGCGCCGCCTGATCTCGACGAGATCGAGCAGACAGGTCAGCCCGCGCTCGGTAGACCGAGCGCGGCGAGAACCCGTTCGGGCCGCCGCGTACTGACCAGCCAGTACGGCGTCGGATCGTCCGGGTCGTCGAGCACGAGCAAGACCATCGTCCCGACCCAGGGGCGATGCTGGACATAAGCGGCGGGGTCGAGCTGGCGACCCAGCGCCGCGCTTTTCGCGGTGGGGGCGACGGCGGCCGCGCGAGCCACGAAATTCACCGGTAGATGCGCACGATCGGCGCGCAGCTCCGGTGTGCCGTTCGCGTCCGGTGCCACTTCGACACGGTGCCGGCTCAGCCACAGCAGCACCCAGACCGGCACCGGGAACAACAGCACGTAGGGCAGCCACGCACGCAGCCCCGGCGCGCCCATATGGATCTCCGCCGCGAGCAATCCGGTGATGGCGAACGCCACCGGCCACCACCACAGCGGTACCCACAGGCGCTCCCGGTAGTGGTGCGCGGGCTGCTTTTTCTCGTCCGTGGTCCTGGGATTGGGCTGGTCCGACACGAGTCAACACTAAGTCACGAGGGCAAACAGCCTACGCGTAGGCTCGTCCAACGTGAGCGCACTTTCACCCATACCCTTGCTGCGGCTGGACCCCGGCATCCCCGTGCCCACGCGCGCCCATACGGGCGACGCCGGCGTGGATCTGTGCACCACGCAAGACGTCATCCTGGAGCCGGGGGAGCGGGTGCTGGTCGGCACCGGTGTCGCCGTCGCGCTACCGGTCGGCACGGTCGGCCTGATCCATCCGCGCTCGGGTCTGGCGGCCAAGACCGGGCTGTCGGTGGTGAACACGCCGGGCACGGTCGACGCAGGGTACCGGGGCGAGATCAAGGTGTGCCTGATCAACCACGACCCGCGTACGCCGATCGAGTTGCGTCGCGGCGACCGGATCGCGCAACTGCTGGTGCAGCGAGTGGAGCTGGTGGATTTCGCGGAGGTCGACTCGCTCGACGAGACGACCCGGGGGGCGGGCGGCTACGGCTCCAGCGGTGGTCACGCGAGCTTGACCGCACAGACGAACGGGGTGGGCCGGACGGCCGGCAAGGAGGCATGACGGGAATGTTCGGAAAGAGAAAGAACGTGAGCCGGGCCGCGGACGACCGGTACGACGAGGCGGACGATTACGCCGACTACGAGTCCGCCTACGCCGACGAGTACGACGACGAGTTCTACGACGACGCCCCCACCGACGAGCGGTCCTACGAGGGCGTGGACCTCAACGCCGAGCGCCCGCACGGCAGACCGGGCCCGTATGACTACGACGAGGTCGCCGAACTGCTGGACGCGGTGTCCGAGCAGCGGCTGGATCTCGGGTCGGTGCTGTTGCCGGTCCCGCCGGGTGGCCAGCTGCAGGTCGAGATGACGCCGGAGGGGCAGCCGCAAGCGGTGCACCTGGCCACGGAACACGGCCGGATCACCGTCGCGGCCTACGCCGCGCCGAAGACCTCGGGCCAATGGCGGCTGGTCGCCGCGGACCTCGCAGACTCGCTGCGCAAGGACGGCGCCCGGGTGTCGGTCGAGAACGGCCCTTGGGGCCGGGAGCTGCTGGCGCTGACCGAAGGAGCGGACCTGCGTTTCATCGGTGTGGACGGCTATCGCTGGATGGTGCGGCTGGTCGCGGCGGGCCCCTCCGGTGCGGCGAACGACGGCACCCCGCTGGTCAAGGCGGCGCGGGCCATCCTGAGCGAGACGGTCGTGCGGCGGGGCGAGGACCCGCTGCCGGTACGGGAGCCGTTGCCGGTGGTGCTGCCGCAGCAACTGGCCGAACAGCTGGCCGCGGCCCATCAACAGCAGGCGGAAGCCCAGCAGCAGGCGATGGCCGCGCAGGTGGCGGCGCAGACCGGTGCGCAGCCGGCGGTGCCGCGGATGCCGCAGGGCCCGCGCCGTGGCGCGGACGGGTCCGCCATGCAGCAGCTCGGCCTGAACTGAGCGGCCGAACTCACCAGAAGGCGCCGATACCCGTGTGTCCCAGGATCGCGGGGTCGGTGCCGAGTTCGTCCAGGGTGATCCGGGACAGATGCGTGCGCGGAGCCAGCGCCGCCCACTGCTCGGCGACCGCGCGCGGATGCACCGGGTCGTCGACCGCGGTGACCACCGCGAGCGGCGGCTCGAACGTCGCCAGCAATTCGGCGGCGGGCCACTTGTAGTCGGCGGCCTCCTCGAGCGCTCGCGGAAGATCGGGCCACTGCGCCCGCCACGACTGGGTCAGCGCGTCGGCCAGCCACCGCGGGCTGCTCGCCCGCATCCGGTCGAGCACCGCGGCCAGACCGTCGGTGCGCAGTTGTGCCGCGGTGGCCGCGGCGCTGAGCGCGGCCGGGCAGGCGGCGGTGTCGGGGCCGGTCCACGCGGGCAGCGCCGCCACCACACCCACGACGCGATCCGGGTGCACGGCGGCCCATTCCAGTGCGATCGCCGCACCGAGCGAGATGCCCGCCACCAACACCGGGCCCGAGTCGGCCGCCGCTTCCAGTGCGGCCACGCAGCTCGCCACCACCCGGCGGGGGTCCGGTTCCACCGCGACGAAATCCGAGCCGCGTGCCGCGCTGGCAGGCCCGAAGGCGCGCCGGGCGAAATCGGCGTCGGATCCGGTGCCGGGCAGCGCCACGACGCGAGCGGGGTGTGGGGAGTCGAACATCGGTCCGAGCGTAGCGGGGGTGGCCGGGCCCATCTACAGTGGCGTTGTACGGCCGTAGCGGGTCGTGCGGATCGGATCCCTCACGATGGTGTGCGACCCACGCCATCTGCTCTATGCAGGAGAGCGTGCACAATGTCATCCGCAGCCTCAGGGTATTTTCGACGTCTGGGCCGCAGGCTGACCCAGGACCTCGACCAGCTGGATGCCGAAGAACTGGCCGAGACATCCGAGGCATCGGGCGCGTCGCACGCGTCGGAGTGTCGGCGCGGTGACGAGGCCACCATGCTCGGTAGGCTCCGCAGTGTCGAAGCATGTCCCAAGTCGGCGGGCGCCAGCGTCCAGGCCGAGTTCTACGACGGCACCGACGCGATCACACTGGTCTGGATCGGACGCAGGCGCATTCCCGGCATCGAGCCGGGTCGGCGCATCCTCGTCCGTGGCCGGGTCGGCGACCGCGACGGCCGCAAAGTGATCTTCAACCCCTACTACGAATTGCGCGGGAACAGCTGACGTATGCCATTGAGCGACGACTACGCAGGATCGGACGACCGCACCGGGCCGAATGTGCCCGATCGTGACGAGGAACGTGCCGAGCAGACTCTCCTCGAACAACTCGGCGGCTTCAGCGGCCTGATCTACTCGACGCTCCCCGTCGTCGTGTTCGTTCCCGTGAACAGCCTCGCCGGACTGACCGCCGCGATCTGGTCGGCCCTGGGGGTGGCCGTCGCCATCCTCGTCTGGCGCCTGGTGCGGCGCGATCCCATCCAGCCCGCCATCTCCGGCTTCTTCGGTGTCGGCATATGCGCCTTCATCGCCTACCGAATGGGCGAGGCCAAGGGGTTCTTCCTCTTCGGCATCTACACCAGCCTCGTGTACGCCGGGGTGTTCTTCGCGTCCATCCTCGTCCGCCGGCCGTTGGTCGGCGTGATCTGGGGCGTGCTGAACGGGCACGGCTCCGACTGGCGCTCCGATCCGCGCTCGGTGCGCCTCTACGATCTGGCCACCACTACCTGGATCGTGGTGTTCGGGGCGCGCTACCTGGTGCAGTCGCAGCTCTACGACACCGATCGCACCGGCTGGCTCGCCTTCGCCCGCATCGCGATGGGCTGGCCGCTGACCGCGGTGGCGCTGGGCGTCACCATCTGGGCGGTGCGGCGGGCAGGCCATCTGCCCACCAAGTCGGTGGTCGCGACCGGGCCGGCCTGAGCGTTAACCCTTTGCGGCCGCCCCGCGAAAAGCACAGGGGTGGGGTAAGTCCCACCGTCGAGGTGGGTGCTTCCCCACCCTGGGGTGCCTGGCCGCACTTCCGAGTTTCTCAGACGATCAGTGTGTACCGAAAAACACGTACTGATCGGCAAGAAAGGACTCGGACGTGGCTACCGAGCACAACACCGCGGCGCTGCCCAAGAACCACCACCCCGCTCTCTCGGAGAGCAGGCGGGTATCGGCCGAGCTGGACAAGCTGATCGGGCCGGCGGCGGCGGGCGATCGCCAGGCGGTCGCCGAGATCATCCGGATCGTGCACCCGCTGGTGCGGCGCTACTGCGGCGCTCGCCTTGGCAACACGGCTCACCTGCAGGTCACTGCCGACGACGTGGTGCAGGAAATCCTGCTGGCCACCGTCAACGCCATCCCGCGCTACCGCGACCAGGGCAAATCGTTCCTGGCATTCGTCTACGGCATCGCGGCCAACAAGGTCGCCGACGCCTTCCGGCGCTCGCAGCAGCACCCCGCCTACCCGATGGCCGACGTGCCGGACTACGCGTCCTCCGCCGCCGGGCCGGAGGAGTGGGCGCTGGCCTCCGAACGACGCGCCGCCACAAAAGAACTCATGAAGGTGCTGGCCCCCGCGCACCGCGAGGTGCTGGTGATGCGCATCGTGCTCGGCTGGTCGGCGGCGCAGACCGCCGAGGCGATCGGCACCAGCCCGGGCGTGGTCCGGGTGATGCAGCACCGCGCGCTGAACAAATTGCGCGCGGAGCTGAAGCTGGCCGCGTAGCTCTCCGGCGGTGCTTCGCCCGAGGACCCACGTCCGGCCGTATTCGGGGAGTTATGGCCTGATGCCGTGGTTGGCGAGTTCCAGCCGGAGATCTTCCTCGGCTTCCACCGAGGTCACGAACAGCAGCTCGTCGTCGCCTTCCAGCGCGTCGTCCGGCTGCGGCACGATCACGCGCCCGCCGCGCAGAATGGTCACCAGGGCGGCGTCGCGCGGCAGGGTGAGCGTGCGCACCGGTTTGCCCGCCAGCGCGGTGTCCGCGGGCAGCGTCATCTCGACCAAGTTCGCCTGGCCCTGACGCAGCGTCATCAGGCGCACCAGATCGCCGACGGACACCGCCTCCTCGACGAGGGAGGCGAGCAGCCGGGGTGTGGACACCGCGACGTCCACGCCCCAGGAACCGTCGAAGAGCCATTCGTTGCGCGGGTCGTTGACGCGTGCCACCACCCGCCGCACCCCGAACTCGGTCTTGGCCAGCAGGCTGTGCACCAGGTTGGCCTTGTCGTCACCGGTGGCCGCGATGACCACCTCGTAGGTCTCCAGCCCGGCTTGCTCCAGCAAAGCCAGTTCACACGCGTCCGCGTGCACCCAGAACGCGTCCGGGATCGCGGCGGAATCGATGTGCTCGAGTTCGCGTTCCAGCAGCATGACCCGGTGCCCGCCACGCAGGAGTTCCCTGGCGATCGACCGGCCGACGGCGCCTGCTCCGGCGATGGCCACTTTCATGTTCAGTCCTCGCTCGCTGGGGGCTTCGTGGCCAGGGCGACGGCCTCGCCCACGGTGCCGGATGCGGCTGCCACATAGACGATGTCATCGGCCTGGATGATGGTCTTGCTGTCGGGGAGCAGTGCCTGGCCGAACCGGATGATGAAGGCCACCCTGGCCGCGATGGTCTGCTCCAAGTCGCGCACGGTGCGGCCGTACCACTCTTCGTGCAGCGTCAGCTGGGTGACGGCAACCGTTCCCGTGGGGTCGCGCCAGGTGGTGGTACCGGTATCGCCGATGAGTGCGCGCAGGAAGCGGTCGGTGGTCCACGGGACCGTGGCGATGGTCGGGATGCCGAGCCGCTCGTAGACCGCGGCGCGCTTGGCGTCGTAGATGCGGGCGACCACCCGCTCCACCCCGAACATCTCCCGTGCGACTCGCGCGGAGATGATGTTCGAGTTGTCGCCGGAGGAGACCGCGGCGAACGCGTTCGCCCGCTCGATTCCCGCCTTTATCAGCACATCTCGATCGAATCCGACACCTGTCACCCGCTCACCGGGGAAATCCGATCCCAGGCGCAGGAAGGAACTGGAATCCCGATCGATCACGGTGACTTCGTGACCTACGCGGACCAGGGCCTGGGCCAGCGACGAGCCGACGCGCCCGCACCCCATGATCACTACGTACACCGTGCAACCTCGTTCCTGGAACCATGGTGTTCGGTCTGGTTTGCTGTCCGGTCGAACGCTACCCGTCGAATGATTCCACCGGCCACGTTCCCCCTCCGGCCGGCGAGCAAACCTGCGAGCCACGCGCGCGATCCACCGTGCGGGGGCCTATGCTCGCTCCAGTGTCCAAGTTGACGACGGCAGCGAAGCGAGTGCTGCTGGGCAGGCCTTTCCGTAGCGACTCGCTGGGTCACACGCTGCTGCCGAAGCGAATCGCGCTCCCGGTGTTCGCCTCCGATGCCATGTCATCGGTGGCCTATGCCCCCGAAGAGATCTTCCTCGTGCTGTCGGCCGCCGGAGTGACGGCGTACCTGTACGCGCCGTGGGTGGGATTGGCGGTCGCCTTCGTCATGGCGGTGGTGGTGGCCAGCTACCGGCAGAACGTGCACGCCTACCCGTCCGGCGGCGGTGACTACGAGGTCGCCACCACCAACTTGGGGCCGACCGCAGGCCTGACCGTCGGCAGCGCGCTGCTGGTCGACTACGTGCTCACCGTCGCGGTGTCGATCTCCTCGGCCGCGTCCAACATCGGCTCGGCCATTCCGTTCGTCGCCACCCACAAAGTGCTGTTCGCCGTCGTGGCCATCGCCGTGCTCACCGCGATGAACCTGCGCGGCGTGCGGGAATCGGGCACCACGTTCGCCGTTCCGACCTACGCGTTCATCGCAGGCATGTTCATCATGCTCGGCTGGGGCCTGGTCCGGATTTTCGTGTTGGACGAGGAGTTGCGGGCCGAGTCGGCGGGCTTCGGGTTGAACGCCGAGCACGAGCATCTCTACGGGTTGGCGTTCGCCTTCCTGGTCGCGCGCGCGTTCTCCTCCGGCTGCGCCGCGCTGACCGGTGTCGAGGCGATCAGCAACGGTGTCCCCGCGTTCCGCAAACCGAAGTCGCGCAATGCCGCCACCACGTTGCTGCTGCTGGGGACGATCGCGATCGTGCTCTTGATGGGCATCATCATCCTCGCCCAGAAGATCGGAGTCGTGTACGCGCACAACGTCGCCGATCTGACCGGCGCACCGTCCGACTACCACCAGAAGACGCTGATCGCGCAGCTCGCCGAGACGGTGTTCGAGGGATTCCCGATCGGATTCTTCTTCATCACGACGGTGACCGCGCTGATTCTCGTGCTCGCCGCGAACACCGCGTTCAACGGGTTCCCCGTACTCGGCTCGATCCTGGCGCAGGACCGCTACCTGCCGCGCCAGCTGCACACCAGAGGCGATCGGCTGGCGTTCAGCAACGGCATCCTGTTCCTCTCCGGCGCGGCCATCGCGTTCGTGGTGCTCTTCGGCGCCGAGGTGACCAAGCTGATCCAGTTGTACATCGTCGGCGTGTTCGTGTCGTTCGTGTTGAGCCAGACCGGCATGCTGCGGCACTGGACGCGTCTGCTGCGCACCGAGACCGACCCGGCGCAGCGCGCGCGGATGAAGCGATCGCGGGTGATCAACGCGGTCGGGCTCAGCGCGACCGGAGCGGTGCTGGTGATCGTGCTGATCACCAAATTCTTCGCGGGCGCCTACATCGCCATCTTCACCATGGTCGCCATCTTCGTCGTGATGAAGCTGATTCGCAGGCATTACGATTCGGTCGCGCGGGAGCTGGACGAGCACGAGTGGGACGGCGTGCTGCCCAGCCGCTCGCATTCCATCGTGCTGGTCTCCCGGCTGCATCTGCCGACCCGCCGCGCCCTCGCCTACGCGCGGGCCAGCCGCCCCGACACGCTGGAGGCGGTGACGGTGAACGTCGACGAGGCGGACACCAGGGCGCTGGTGCGGGAATGGGAGAACAGCGATATCACGGTGCCGCTCAAAGTGATCGAATCGCCCTACCGTGAGATCACCAAGCCGGTGCTCGATTATGTGAAACGGGTGCGCAAGGACGCCCCGCGCGACGTGGTGACCGTGTTCATCCCCGAATACGTGGTGGGCCGTTGGTGGGAACAAGTGCTGCACAACCAGAGCGCGCTGCGGTTGAAGGGCAGGCTGCTGTTCGAGCCGGGCGTGATGGTGACCAGCGTGCCGTGGCAGC
The DNA here is from genome assembly GCF_042802775.1 of Nocardia sp. NPDC057455. Lineage (NCBI taxonomy): Bacteria > Bacillati > Actinomycetota > Actinomycetes > Mycobacteriales > Nocardiaceae > Nocardia > Nocardia sp. NPDC057455. Next base: position 127,550 of record NZ_JBHVDM010000003.1, read on the forward strand.
TGAGCTCGTCCGCGCGGTTGAAGACGCCCGGGGTGGTGAACGCGCCGGGCGCGTTCCGGCGCGGGTACGAGGACCGGACATGACGCCAGTGGAGCATTCGGGATGAGCGATCGGCGGACCAGCACGTTCGAGGTGCGGCTCGGGCCGCCGGGGCACGGTGGCTTCTGTGTCGCACGGCACGAGGGACGTGTGGTGTTCGTCCGGCACGGGCTGCCCGGCGAACTGGTGCGGGTCCGGGTCACCGAGGATCGTGGCGGCTCGTTCTGCCGCGCCGACGCGGTGGAAGTGATCGAGGCGTCTTCGGACCGAGTGCGGTCCACCTGCCCCGTGTCCGGTCCCGGTGGAGCTGGGTGTTGCGATTTCTCCTTCGCTACGCCGGAGGCGCAGCGCGCGCTGAAGGCCACGGTGGTGGCCGAACAGATGCGGCGGCTGGCCGGGATCGAGCGGGAAGTGCTGGTGGAGCCGATCGGGTCCGGCGACGCGATCGGCGGGTGGCGCACACGCGTGCGCCTCGCGGTCGACGCCAACGGACGCGCGGGCGTGCACCGATATCGCAGCACCGGCGTGATCGCGGATCTGCGGTGCCCGCAACCGGTCGCGGGAGCGCTGGACGGCATCGCGGACCGGCAGTGGACCCCCGGCGCCGATTTGGTGATCGCGGTGGACGGTGACGGGATCCGGCATGTCGTCGAGCTGGCGCCGTCCGAGGCCGAGCCGGGCAGCCGTGGCGGGGAGCGCCGCGGCCCGGGCGGCAGCGGGCCGCAGGCGGGTGGCCGGGATCGGCGCGGGGGCGCCGGAAGCGGCCGGCGCGACCGCCCGCACAGCCGCGGCCGGCGCGGCGCGGAGTGGACCGCCGCGGACCCCACCCGCCGCGACGACCGGCGCGCGGCGTCCGCGCGGCGCGCGGCGGCGCACGCGGCGCGCGACGAGTGGGTGTTCGAGGGCAGCGGGCGCGCGGTCGAGTACGTGGCGGGCCGCCGTTGGGAAGTCGCGGCGACGGGCTTCTGGCAAGCCCATCGCGGTGCGGCGCAGCGCTATTCGGACCTGATCGCGGAATGGTCGGAACTCGGGCCAGGCGGGCGGGCCTGGGATCTCTACAGCGGCGCGGGGGTCTTCGCCGCGCGCCTCGCCGAGCAGGCCGGGCGGACCGGTGTGGTGCTCGCGGTGGAGTCAGCCCGGCCCGCGGTGGCCGACGGCGCCGCCGCCTTGCGCGATCTGCCCTGGGTGGAGCTGCGGGCACAGCGGGTGGAGCGTTGGGTGCTCGAGCACGTCGGCGGGGCCGCCCCGGATGTCGTCGTGCTCGACCCGCCGCGCGCAGGCGCGGGCAAAGAGGTGATCGGCGCCGTCACCGCGAGCGGACCGGGGCGGATCGTCCACGTCGGCTGCGATCCCGCCGCGTTCGCCCGCGACCTCGGCCTGTATCAGGCCGCGGGCTACCGGCTGACCGATCTGCGCGCCTTCGACGCCTTCCCCGCGACGCACCACGTGGAATGCCTGGCGCTGCTGCAACGGTGAACGGTCAGTCCTCGTAGACCGGCGGCCTGCGGTCGCGGCGGGCGCGCATCGCCTCGTCGAAATTGCCGGTGGTGAGGCGCACGTAGAGCTGCGCCGTGCCTTCGTGCTGCATGTGTGATTCGAAGCCGCCCGCCTCCATGCCGCTCCACAGCATGCGCTTGGTGAGTTCGGTGCCCACCCGGCTGTAGCCGATGATGCGCTCGGCCAAGTCGAAGCAGGTGTCCAGCAGTTTCGGCCCCTGGACGGTGCGGGAGACCAGACCGATGCGCTCGGCTTCGGTCGCATCGACGTCGCGGCCGGACAGCATGATCTCGAACGCGCGGGACGTGCCGACGGCGCGGGGCAGCAGGTAGCTGAGACCCAGTTCGGCCGAGGTGAGGCCGTTGTTGATGCCCGCGGCGCGGAAATACGCGTCCTCGGCGGCGATCCGGATGTCGGCACCGACGGCCAGGCACAGCCCGCCGCCGATGGCCGCGCCGTTCACCGCGGCGATCACCGGTTGGTGCATCCGCCGCAGCGTGATCAGCACGTCGTTGAGCAGATCCATCGAACGCCGCGCGACACTGCTGACGGTCAGCCCGTCGACGTTCGGCACCGTCCCGGCACCGGTCAGATCGGCTCCCGAGCAGAAGCCGTGTCCCGCGCCGGTCAGCACGACGACCCGCACATCGTTGTCGGCGCGCACCTGCTCCAGCGCCTCGCGCAGCGGAATCATCACGTCGAACGCCATCGCGTTCATCCGTTCGGGCCGATTGAGCGTCACCAGGGCGATGTGGGGCCGTGGTGTGTCGATGAGCACGAACGACATGCGACCTCCCGATCGGTGACGACCTCAATATAGGCACGACGGACCCCGCACAGCGGTGAATTGGCGCGTGCCGCCGCAGGATCCGAGCCGGGGCGCCGGGCCGTCCGATTAGAGTCACAGTCATGACCGTGTACGTAATTGCACAACTGAAGTTCACCGATCGCGCCGCCTACGATCGCTACCAGGCGCGTTTCCTCGACGTCTTCCTCCGCTACTCCGGCACCGTGCTGGCCGCCGACGAATCCCCGCAGACCGTCGAGGGCGTCACCGACCGCGAGAAGGTGGTCCTGATGTCCTTCCCCGACGAGCCGTCCTTCCGCGCCTGGGCCGAATCGCCGGAATATCAGGAAATCTCGAAGGATCGTCACGCCGGAGCGGACACGGTCAGCCTGCTGGTGCGAGGTCTCGGTCACGGATCGTGAACCGGATCCCGGGCGCGAGGCAACGATGATTCATCACGTCCGATCGTGCTGTCCGGCAGGCGCGCAGGACCGGCAACGCGGCGCGGGCGGACCGGTCGGCGACGCCGGACAGCGCACCCACGCTGCCGTCAGTCCAATTGCCAGGTGATGCGGATGCCCGCGGAGATCTCGCTCTCGCCGAGCTCGACCGGGATGGCGGCGGCGCGGTAGGCCTCCATCGGAGCGGACATGGACTGTGCGCGCGGCACCGGAGGCGCGGAGGCGGTGTTCTCGGTGATCTCGACGACCTCGCCGAGCGAGCGCTGCGCGCGCCGGGCGTACTGCTCGGCCTTGGCGAGGGCGTTCTCCCATGCGGCGTCGCGAGCGCGGGTGAGCAGCGACTCCTGGTCGGCGAAGGTGAGGACTAGCCCACCGAGGCGGACGTCGTCACCGCCCGCCTCGACGCAGTTGGCGATGACGGTGCCAGGGGCGGGATCGGCGTCCTCGCCGACGTCGCGCAACGCGACCGTCAGCGACGTGCTCGCGAGATATCCCGTGATGCGGTTGCCCTGTCCCTCGGTCCACACGGTCTCGGTCTGCACCGACAGTCCGCTGGTGGCGATGTCCGCGCCGTCCACGCCGTCGGAGCGCAGCGATCGCGTCACCGCGGCCACGCGCTCACCGGCATGGCTGTAGGCGAGCGCGACCTTGCTCGCCCGCGATTCGACGGAGATCGTCACCCGCATCAGATCGGGGGTGGCGCGGGCGGTGCCGTGCCCGTAGGTCGTGACGGTGCCTGCGCGCGAATCGGTCTTCTTGCCCACAGCGTTCTCCTCGTCGCTCGCTCTCGGTGCGTACCGCACCATCGTGCCTGCTTCGAGGGCCGCGGCGGATGTCGTCTCCCGCGAGAGCTTCGGGCGAGTTGCTCGGGGTGGAGATTGCCGCCGATCGGCGCAGGCACCCGCTTGCTTCTTCGCGCAGCGAGATCACTTGCCCGGGCCGGAACACCTTGTCACTCCGTCCGGGTACCGTATGTCGAGGTTCACATTTCGACGCCATGTCGGTTGGTGTGATCGTTCTCGTGCGGGAGCATCAGCCGCCGCTCCGTAGACTGATCGGATCAGATGCGCTATCCGGAGGGAGCTAGTTCAGGTGGGAGTGCTTTCCCGGGTCGATACGCCCGATGATCTGCGCCGGCTGACCGCGCCGCAAGTGCGTGAGCTGGCGGAGGAGATCCGCGAGTTCCTGGTGCGCAAAGTCGCCGCGACCGGCGGGCACCTCGGCCCCAACCTCGGTGTGGTCGAACTCACCATCGCGCTGCACCGGATCTTCGACTCACCGGCCGACCCGTTGATCTTCGACACCGGGCACCAGGCCTACGTGCACAAGATCCTGACCGGGCGCAAAGATCAGTTCGACTCGCTGCGCAAGCAGGGCGGCCTGTCCGGCTACCCGAGCCGGGCGGAGAGCGCCCACGACTGGGTAGAGTCCTCGCATGCCTCCGCGGCGTTGTCTTATGCGGACGGTTTGGCGAAGGCGTTCGCGCTGAGTGGGCAGGACCGGCACGTGGTCGCGGTCGTCGGCGACGGCGCGCTGACCGGCGGGATGTGCTGGGAGGCGCTCAACAACATCGCCGCCTCGGACCGCCCGGTGGTCGTCGTGGTCAACGACAACGGCCGCTCCTACGCGCCCACTATCGGCGGCCTGGCCGACCGGCTGACCGCGTTGCGCACCCAGCCCGCCTACGAGCACGCGCTGGACGCGGGCAAGCGCATCCTGAAAAGCATCCCGGGGGTGGGGGAATCGGCGTACTCGATGGTGCACGCGGTGAAGGCGGGCATCAAGGACGCGGTCAGCCCGCAGGAACTGTTCAGCGACCTCGGCCTCAAGTACGTCGGGCCGGTGGACGGCCACGACGTCGTCGCCCTGGAGGCCGCGCTGCGCCGGGCCAAGGACTTCGGCGGCCCCGTCGTGGTGCACGCGGTGACGCAGAAGGGCCGCGGCTACGCGCCCGCCGAGAACCATGTCGCCGACCAGATGCACGCCTGCGATCCCATTGATCCGCTGACCGGCGTCCCGGTCGGCGGCCCGAAGGCACGCGGCTGGACCTCGGTGTTCTCCGACGAGCTGATCGCGCACGCCGAGCGCCGCGCCGACATCGTGGCCATCACAGCGGCGATGCCGGGCCCGACCGGGCTGGCCGCGTTCGGGGAGCGCTTTCCCGACCGGATGTTCGACGTCGGCATCGCCGAACAGCACGCCATGGCCTCCGCGGCGGGGCTCGCGCTCGGCGGCATGCATCCGGTGGTGGCGATCTACTCGACGTTCCTCAACCGCGCCTTCGACCAGTTGCTGATGGACGTGGCGCTGCTGAAGCAGCCGGTCACCGTGGTGCTGGACCGCGCGGGCATCACCGGCTCCGACGGCGCCAGCCACAACGGCATGTGGGATCTATCGGTTCTCGGGATCATTCCGGGCATCCGGGTCGCCGCTCCGCGCGACGCCGCGACACTGCGAGAGGAACTGGCCGAGGCGCTGGCCGTCAACGACGGGCCGACCGCGCTGCGTTTCCCGAAAGGCAGCGTGGCCGAGGACATCTCGGCGGTCGAACGGCTCGACGGTATCGACGTGCTGCGGATGGCCGAGCCGGAGGGCGGTTCGGTGCAGGCGGTGCACGGCGATGTCCTGCTCGTCGCGGTGGGCTCGTTCGCCGGTGCGGCCCTGGAAGCGGCGAATCTGCTGGATACCGAAGGGATCTCGGTCACCGTCCTCGACCCGCGCTGGGTGCTGCCGGTCTCCGACACCCTGCTGAAGCTCGCGGAGAACTACCGGATGGTGGTCACGCTGGAGGACGGTGGGCTGCACGGTGGCATCGGTTCTACGGTGTCGGCTCGCCTGCGCAACTCGGGGCTGGACATCCCGACCCGCGACCTCGGAGTTCCGCAGCAGTTCCTCGACCATGCCGCGCGGGGCGAAGTGCACGCCGAACTCGGCCTCACCGGCCCGGATATCGCCCGGCGGATCAGCGGGTGGCTCGCCGCCCGCTGAAGCCGGACCGGTCGGGCGGGTGCTAGTCCGAGGGCAGCAACGCCTCGGCCAGCCGTGGCACGGCCAGCTCTCGCTGCCACGGCCGGGCGCTGCCGGACTTCAGGAATCCGTCGACGGCGGAGGGGTCGACCATGTCGTAGTCGGGCAGCCCGTCCCAGCACAGGCGGCGGACCAGGTCCGGCGCGAGCAAGTTCTCCACCGGGATCGAGTGCTCGCCCGACAGCTCACCCATGGCGGCTCGCGCCCGGGTCAGGCGGGCCGCCGCGGCTGGATCGCGGCGCTCCCAGCGGTTGACCGGCGGCGGGCCGTCGAACGGCTGGGTAAGTGGCGGCAGTTCGCTGTCCGGCAAGGTGCGGCCGCGCTCGATCGCGGCGAGCCATTCGCGCGAGTACCGGCGTTGCCGTGGACCGCCGAACACCGGCAGGGTGCGCAACTGCGCGATGGATCTGGGCTCCGCGGACGCCGCGGCGATGATCGCGGCATCCGGGAGGATGCGGGCGGGCGCCACGTCGCGAGCGCGGGCCAGCGCGTCCCGGGCGGTCCACAGCTCGCGCACCACCGCGAGCTGCCTGGTGCGGCGCAGCGTGTGGATGCCCGAGGTGCGCCGCCAGCGCTCGGCCTTCGGCGCGGGCGGATCCAAGGTGCGGATGTGCTCGAATTCCTGTGCCGCCCAATCCGTTTTGCCCTGCTCGTCGAGAGCGGCGGCCACGGCGTCACGCAGTTCCAGCAACAGTTCGACGTCCAGGGCGGCGTAATTCAGCCAGTCGGCGGGCAACGGGCGGGTAGACCAGTCGGCCGCCCCGTGCCCCTTGCGCAGCGCACGGCCCAGGAGCCGCTCCACCATCGCGGCGAGCCCGACGCGCTCGAAACCCGCCAGGCGTCCGCCCAACTCGGTGTCGAAGAGCCGGGCCGGGCGCAAGCCGAGTTCGGCCAGCCCGGGGAGGTCCTGGTCCGCGGAGTGCAGCACCCACTCCAGGCCGTTGATCGCGTCGGCCAGCGGGCCGAGGGCGTCGGTGACGGGGATGGGATCGATGAGGAACGTGCCCGCGCCCGCGCGGCGCAATTGGATCAGATACGCGCGCGCCGAATAGCGGAACCCGGAGGCGCGCTCGGCGTCCACGGCCAGCGGACCGGTGCCCGCGACCAGCCGGGCGGCGGCTGCGCTGATCTCGGCGGCGGTGTCCAGTACCGGTGGCACGCCCTCCACCGGCGCGAGCAGCGGCGTCGCGGCCGAGGGTTCGGATTGGTCTGGTACGGACATGGTGTTGAACTCTACGTGTCGACTCTACGACGCCGCCGTCCTATCGGCGCATAAGTGTGTCGACCGATCGCGCACGATGTGCCCGGTGAGCCGGGTGACGGCGATTCCGGCGCAGGTCACGCCACACCGGCGGGTTACTCAGGGACGATCGCCGGACAGGCCGGGTGGTATGTGCAGCTGGGTCACCCCGGCCGGCGGTAAGCCCGCCGCGTAGGCCAGCACCTCGCAGAACGCCTCCAGGTGCGGGCGCAGATCGGTGGTGACGGGCGTCCACGAGGCGCGTAGCTCCAGCTGATGGGCGCGCGGCGGCCCGGCGATGTCTCCGTAGCGCACCGAACTGGTCGAGGTCACCGTGCCGCCGAGCGCGGTGAACGGTTCCGTCCGTGATTCCAGGGCGTCCACCAGCCAGCTCCACGCCACCTCGGGCAGCAGGGGGTCGGTGGCGAGCGCCGCGTCGATGTCGGCCTGGATGTAGGCGACCAGACGCAGCGTGCCGTGCCAGGTGTCGTCGCCGTCCGGATCGTGCAGCAAGATCAATCTGCCGAACGCGTCGCCTTCGGAATCGGCTGGCACGACGGGGGTTTCGGGATGGGCGACCTCAGCGCCGATGGCGTACGAGTACGGTGCGAGCCGTTGCGGGGGCCGGATAGGCGCGAGCTCGATCCGAGGATGCACGGTTGCGGTGCCCATCGCCTCGACCGCGGCGCGAAATTGAGCTGGCTCGCCATGAGGTCCTTCGGTCGGTGCGGCGCCGTCGCGGAAGTCGAGCGGTGTCACGAATGCTGACGGTAGACCTTGTGCCCCCGGCGCAGTCGGAGGCGCGCCGCTGCGGGCCACGCGGCGTCCGTGCGGTCATCGCTGCCGCCTCCGCGTCCGCCCCTCCTGCCGGGCCCGCATACGATAGCCGTGATGAGCACTCATACCCGCCGCCGGTTGACCGATGCCCCGTTCCTGGCCGCCGCTACCGGCGCGACGCCCAGCAGGCGTCCGGTGTGGTTCATGCGCCAGGCCGGACGCTCGCTGCCCGAGTACCGCGAGGTGCGCGCGGGTGTCGGGATGCTCGAGTCCTGCTTCGACCCGGAGCTGGTGTGCGAAATCACCCTGCAGCCGATCCGCAGGCACCAGGTCGACGCGGCGATCCTGTTCTCCGACATCGTCGTTCCGCTCAAAGCGGCGGGGATCGATCTGGACATCGTGCCCGGCGTGGGGCCGGTCGTCGCCGCGCCCGTGCGGACGGTCGACGACGTGCGCGCGCTGCCCCGTTTGCGCCCCGAGGAGGTCGGGGCGGTCACCGACGGCGTGCGCTTGCTCATCGACGCGCTGGGGGAGACGCCGCTGATCGGGTTCGCGGGCGCGCCGTTCACCCTCGCCTCCTACCTGGTCGAGGGCGGCCCGAGCAAGAACCACGAGCGCACCAAGGCGATGATGTACGCCGACCCGCAGACCTGGCACGCGCTGCTCGGCGTGCTCACCGATATCACCATCGCGTTCCTGCAGGCCCAGCTGGTGGCGGGGGTGGACGCGGTGCAGCTGTTCGACTCCTGGGCGGGTGCGCTCTCGCTGGCCGACTACCGCCGTTTCGTGCTGCCGCATTCGGAGCGGGTGTTCGCCGAGATCGCCGAGGCGGGGGTGCCGCGCATCCACTTCGGGGTAGGGACCGGTGAACTGCTCGGCGCCATGGGCGAGGCCGGCGCCGACGTGGTCGGTGTCGATTGGCGGGTGCCGCTGACCGAGGCCGTCCGCCGTGTCGGGCCTGGAAAAGCGTTGCAGGGCAATCTCGATCCCGCCGTGCTTTTCGCGGGCCCCGCCGCGGTGGAGGAGCAGGCCCGGCGGATCGCGCGCGAAGCGGACGAGGCGATCACCCTCGGCGCCACCGGACACATCTTCAACTTGGGCCACGGGGTGCTGCCGGAGACCGATCCCGGCGTGCTGACCGCCTTGGTGGAGCTCGTGCACGAGCTGTAGGGGAAGGCCGAAGCGGGCAACCGCAATGCCGGTCGGGAGTCCGCATGCGCTGACTGACCCGCCGGGCCTCGGTCGCCCGAGCCGGTGCACAAGGAGAACCGCGTCCACCGGCTCCACGCGTGTCCGTCCGCCGCGAGGCTCGTCTGATCGGGCGGGGTTCCGGTCCGGGCGGTAGCCGCGTGCGGCACGGCTGCTGTCGCGGTGAACACCACGTGTTACGGGTCATTCGGGCGTCGACCGTTGGACGGTCGCCGTGGCGGGACACGATACGGTCGAGGCATGCGTATCGCGGTGGTCGGCGGTGGGGTCAGCGGGCTGATGGCCGCGTATCGGTTGCGGACGTTGCTCGGGCCGGATGCCGACGTGGTCGTGCTCGATCGCGCCGAACGGGTCGGTGGCATCCTCTACACCGGTGAACTGGCCGGGGAGTCATTGGATCTCGGCGCGGAAGCGTTCGTCGGCCGACGGCCGGAGGTACCCGCGGTGCTGCGGGAACTCGGGCTCGAGTCGCAGTTGGTGACGCCTGCCGGTCTGCGGCCACTGGTGTGGTCCTCCGGAGCCGCCCATCCGCTTCCGGAGGGCACGTTGATGGGTGTTCCATCGAACGCCGAGTCGATGCGCGATTTGGTCGACGCCGAGACGCTGCGGCGGATCGCCGCCGAACCCGACCGGCCGCTGACCTGGAAGCCGGGCTCCGATATCGACGTCTACCATCTGGTCGCCGACCGCTTCGGCACGCAGGTCGCCGAGCGCAGCGTGGACCCCCTGCTCGGTGGTGTGTACGCCGGAAGCTCCCGATCCATCGGTGTCCGCGCCGCGCTGCCCACCCTCGCCGCCGCGCTGGACAACGGCGCGCCCAGCCTCACCGCCGCCGTCGGCGCCGCGCTGCCACCACCTTCGAACGCCCCGGTTTTCGGTGCCATCCGCGACGGGTACCGGGTGCTGCTCGAGGCACTCGCCGAACGCTCCGGGGCGAGGTTCGTCACCGCGACCCCGGGAACACGTCTGGCCAGGGGGCTGCGCGGTTGGGTGGTCGACCCGATCGGTGCCGTCGACGCGGTGGTGCTCGCTACCCCTGCGCCGGTGACCGCGCGACTCCTGAGGACCGTCGCTCCCGCTGCCGCGACGGAACTGGCGGGCGTCGAACTCTCCTCGTCGGCGGTGGTCGCGCTGGCACTGCCCCGCGAGACCGCGCTACCGCAGAACTCCGGCATCCTGGTAGCCACCGGAGAGCCGCTGCGCGCGAAGGCGTTCACCCTGTCGAGCCGCAAATGGACGCATCTCGCGCAACGCGAAACGGCCCTCGTCCGCGTCTCGTTCGGCAAATTCGGGGACGACTCCCCGCTGTCGTGGCCCGATGCGCAACTCGTCACCGCCGCCACCGAGGACCTGGCCACCGTCACCGGGGCAGCCATCGAGCCGATCGAGGCTGTCGTGCAGCGCTGGCCGGGCGGCCTCGCCCAGTACGCGCCCGGCCATCCGGCCCGCATCGCGGCCGTCGAAGCCGAGGTCGCGGCGCTCGACGGGCTGGCGCTAGCGGGCGCGTACCTGCACGGCGTCGGGGTGCCCGCGTGCGTCGCCTCCGGCGCAGCCGCCGCACAGCGGATCGCGGCGACGGTGGGTGCGGACAGCGCGCGCTGAGCGGACCGGGGGCGTGCCCGCCGGGACAACGAGATCCGGTGCGATACCGCTGATGTGATATCGCCGATTTTCGCGGCCCTGCTCGGCAATTCCCGCTGAAGATGCGCACGAATCGGCGTAGCGGCGGGCAAACGAGGAACCGGCTCCCGGCGTCCGGCACGGCCCGGGTCGATCTACTGACACCGAACCTGCCCGCCGACGTCTACGTCTGCGGTCCGCATATGTGCCTAGCGAAATCCAGCGTCAGCTGCGCGCCCTCGAGGTTCCGGATGCCCGGGGCGTACATCGAGCAGTTCGCGCCCGGCGACGCGGGTGTTCCGGAGCGAGTGGCACGATAGTGCTATGGCGCGACTCGACTATCAAGCTCTCAACTCCACCATCCGCTACCTGATGTTCTCGGTCTTCCAGGTGCAGCCCGGAGTGCTGGGTGAGGACCGGGATGCCGCGACCAAGGAGGCCAAGGCGTTCTTCGACGGCTTGGCCGACCGCGACATCGTGGTCCGCGGCATCTACGACGTGGCCGGGATGCGCGCCGACGCCGATTTCATGATCTGGACGCACGCCGAGCGGGTCGAGGACTTGCAGGCCGCGTACGCAGATTTCCGCCGCACCACCGAGCTGGGCCGGGCCAGCGCGCCGGTCTGGAGCAACACGGCGCTGCACCGTCCCGCCGAGTTCAACAAGAGCCACATCCCGGCATTCCTGGCCGGCGAGGAGCCGGGCGCCTACATCTGCGTGTACCCGTTCGTCCGGTCCTACGAGTGGTACCTGCTGCCCGACGAGGAACGCCGCCGGATGCTGGCCGAACACGGCAAGGCCGCGCGTGACTACCCGGATGTGCGGGCCAATACCGTCAGCTCGTTCGCGCTCGGCGACTACGAGTGGATCCTGGCTTTCGAGGCGCCCGAACTGCACCGCATCGTCGATCTGATGCGCGACCTGCGGGCCACCGACGCCCGGCGGCACGTGCGCGAAGAGATCCCGTTCTTCACCGGCCCCCGCGTGGAGGTCGAGAAGCTGATCGCAGCCCTGCCCTGATGCCGCACCGGACCGCTTGCCCAATGTTTTCGGGGCATGCGCCGAGCGCTGGGGCTCCGTACGCTGCCGATGAGCGTCGGGCTGTTACTCCGCTGCGCTGTCCGAGGGGTGCAGCCGCAGGGCGATGGAGTTGATGCAGTAGCGCTTGTCGGTGGGCGTGTTGTACCCCTCGCCCTCGAACACGTGGCCGAGGTGGCTGTGGCAGTTCGCGCACAGCACTTCGACCCGGTGCATGCCGAGCGAGTCGTCCGAGCGGAGGATCACCGCCTCGGACGCCGCAGGATCGAAGAAGGACGGCCAGCCGCAGTGCGAGTCGAACTTCTCGGTGCTGCGGAACAACTCGGCTCCGCAGGCCCGGCACATGTAGACGCCCTCGGTTGTGGTGTCGGTGTACTCGCCGATGAACGGCCGTTCGGTGGCGGCCTCGCGCAGTACCGCGTACTCCTCGGGGTCCAGCTTCAACCGCCATTCCTGGGGCGTGAGCTGAATGCGCGGCGCGGGCAGGGACGTGTCGGCTTCGGAACTCATGGCTCCACGCTAATACGATCCTGCTCCACGGGCGCCGCACCGTTATGCGGCGTGGAAGTTTCCGCGGGCAGAGCAGGGGCGGGCCGTTGCGGCGCCTCGCCGCGCGGGTCCGGCGCGGACCGCATCCACGCGGGATCGATGCCGAACGGCAGTCGGCCTTCCCGCCGCGCGGCCAGATAGCGGTCGCCGAGCACGCAGAACACGACGATGAGCAGCAGGCCCCAGCCGAAGGTGATGCGCAGGTATTCCAGGTTGCGGCCGATGTGCTGCCAGCGGTCCGACAGCCACTTGTCGTAGCTCATGAACCCGAAGATCGCCAGCCAGGCCGGCCAGTTGCGCAGCACCGAGTTGCGCAGCACCACCGTCATCAGGAACGGGAACAGCATCATCGAGTAGTACATCTGCCCCAGCGAGCTGAGCAGGAACGAGGCGGTGAGCAGTACGCCGGAGGAGGTGCAGACGAAGAACAGCTCGTCCTCGCGGTAGTAGCGGTACAGCAGCCACAGCGAGATCAGCACGAGTACGCCGAGTACTACGCGCATACCCCAGGTCAGCCACGGGGGCAGCCCGTAGTACTCGCCGTTGCCGACGATCGCGCTGTTGAAGTAGTCGCGGGATTCGAAGATGTAAGGCGCGGTGCGGGTGAGGAACTTCTCCGGATCCTTCGACAGCGGCCAGGCGATCGCGGTAAGCGCCAGCGGCACCCCGAGCGCGGTGACGAACACCTTCCACTGCCCGCGCACGAGCGCGATCAACAGCAAGGGGGCGAGGGTCGGTTTGACCGCGATACTCAATCCGAGCGCCGCGCCCGCCCAGAGGTCTTGCCGTTTCAGCAGCAGACGGATGAAGATCAGCTCCGCCAGCAGCACACAGCCGTTGACGTTGGTGAACACCAGCGTGTTGATCACGGTTTCGGACGTGAACATCGCCAGCAGCAGCGCGGGCGCGGCGACCGAGTTCAGTGTGTAGCGGAACAATCGCAGCAGCAGATACCAGGCGATGAGGATCGCGATCGCGTTCAGCGCGATGAACAGCCAGCGCGACTTCTCGTAGTCGATGGCCGCGATCGGCGCGATCAGCAAGGTGCCGCTGGGCGGGTACAGGTAATGCGGGTCCACCGAGTCGAAGTTCGCGGTGTATACCGGGCGCCCGTTCAAGAAGTCGAGCGACGCCTGGTAGACCGGCCGGTAGTCGTCGGTGATGAAGCCGTTGACAGCCTTGATGAAAACCCGGTTCAGCACGGTCATGACCGCCAGGGGCCAGAGTGCGAACTTGATCACCTCGGCGGTGGTGCGAGCGGTCCGGGGCTCGAGCTGTCGAAGGAACACTGGGGCACGGTACACCGAATCGGTTACCGGCGGTTGGCCGGACCTGCCCGACTCGCCGCTCCAACAGCTGCTCGAGCGGGGTCAGGCCGGGCAGGCGGTGCCGTCGGCGGGGAGTTTGCCGTCCTTCAGATAGTCGACCACCGCCCGCTGCGCGCAGCCGGAGTGGGCGGACACCGGATGGCCGAAGCCCTGCCAGGACAGCGCCGCGTGGCGGGCGCCCGCGGAACCCAGCGCGCCGGTCACCGACGACTGCCCACCGTTGCCGACCACCGGGTCGGCGACCCCGCCCAGCACGAGCACCGGGACTCCCAGCTTCTCCGGCATAGGTGGTGCCGCCGACACCGGCCAGGCAGCGCACTCCATCAGCCCGATGGCCGCCGCTTTGCCGAAGACGGGATATTTGCCCGCCCACGTACCGGCCAGCTCGGTGGCCTTGTCCGGCGTCGGCGGCAGCTGCGTGTCGGTGCACCGGTTGACGAACTGGCCGTCGCTCCCGATCGCGGCGGTTTCGCGGGTGACCAGAGCGCTCAGCGAGCCCCGGTCACCGCGGCCGGCCGCGACGAGCGCGTCGGACAGTTCGGCGACCCGGGTGGCCTGATCGGCTCGCGGACTGCCGAGGAAGCCCGACACCGCGGTGAGCAAAGCGTTCGCCGAGATGTCGCCGAGCCCGCCGGTCGCGGCCCGGTTCACCAGATCGGTGACCGCGGCACGCGGGTCGGCGCCGAGTGAGCAGCCGACTCCGACGCAGCGCTGCGCGAACGCGGTCAGCGCCGCCTCGGCGCCCTGCACAGCCTGTTCGGCACGGGTCACGGAATCGGTCCCGACCGGCTCGGGGGAGTCGAGCGCCAGCCGGGCCAGGTGGTCGCCGTATTTGCGGCCGTAGCTGAGCGCGACTTTCGCACCGTTGCCCGTGCCCAGCAGCGCGATGTGCTCCACCTGCCACTGCCTGCGCAATTGTTCGATGTCGTCGGCGGCGTGCGGCGCGTCGAAAGCGCCCTCATAGGGCTGCAGGAAGTCGCGGCAGGCGATGGTGCCGTCCTGGCTCAGCTTCGTCATCCGCGCCACCGGGTCGCCCGCGGACTGGGCGTTCTCGGCCAGGCCGTGGCGGATGTCCGGTGGCAGGCAGTCGATCGGCTGCGAGGTGCCGATGCCGCGCCGGTCCACCGCGACGATCGGGCGGGCGGCCAGCAGCGCGGAGGCCGGGCCCGCGGCCAGTCCGGCCAGAGTGGCCGAGGAGGAGCGATCCGAACCGGAGGTGAGCACCAGCGGCGGCGCGTCGGCCGGGGTTTGCGCCAGCCTGGCCCGCAACGCGCCGGCACGGAAGCTGCCCAGCACCGCCCCGGTCGAGTCGATCGGGGTGGAGTACTCCGCGCAGTCCAGCACGAGTCCCTCGGGCGCGGGGCCGAGCCCGAGCTGATCCAACGTCGGCTGGGTGCATTCACGCCAGCTGAGATCGGTTTTGGGCAGCTCCGCGTTCGGCGGCGGCGCGGGTGCGGCGGAGGTCGTCGCGGTGCCCGCGACGGGCGGGCGCTGCACCGCGACACCGGGACGATCCGACGGTCCCGCGCCGCAACCGGCGGTCACGATCGAGAGGGTGGCGGCAAGCACGGCGGCCCGAGTCCAGCGCATTGCTACAGCCTGCCAGGTTCGGGCTGTTCTTTCATCGACGGGCCCACCGGGTGAGCATCGTGCCGTCGTCGTCCAGCAGGACGTGCGCGCGCGTCATGCGGACACGGAACTCGTGCGCGGACAGCGAGATTCGCCGCGCCGCGCCGCCGACCAGCAGCGGGGCGGTGGTCAGGCAGAGTTCGTCGACCACGTCGGCCTCCAGCAGTTCGCCGAACAGGTGCGGGCCGCCTTCGGTGAGCACGCGTAGCAGGCCGCGCTCGGTGAGCACCCGCAGCAGCCCGTTGGGCGTGACCGCGATGTCACCCGCTTCGATCACCTCGGCGCCCGCGTCCGCCAAGCTTTGTTTGCGATCCGCTGGGGCGGTGGCCGTCGTGATGATCAGCGGCGGCACCTGGGTATCGGTGAACAGGCGCGCGCCGGGGTCGATCGCCGCGCTCGCCGTGACCACCGCGATGGGCGGCGGCGCGCCGTCGGGATGGCCGCCGATGCCGCGCTGGTGGAACGCGCGCCGGCGCGCCGGGTCGGTACGGGCCCCGCCGTAGTTCTCCGCGCGCGCCGTGCCCGCGCCGACCACGATCACCTCCGCCAGTTCCCGCAGCAACATGAACACCGTCCGGTCGGCCGGCGTGCCCAGGCCTTCGGTGAGGTTCCCGCTGGTCGCGGCACCGTCGATGCTGGAGACGAAATTGGCCCTTACCCAGGGCGCGTCGCGCGCGGCGGGGAAGGCGTACAACTGCGCGAGGTCGTCGGGGCTGAGTCCTGTGAGCTGGATCGCATTCTGGCTACGCTGCATGAGACCAGATCACACCACGTCTCTAGGCTTCGTCCATGCAAGAACGCCTCGTCGATCGTCACCCGGAGGTCCCGGCCGATCAGCTCGTCGCCCAGATGGTGCCTCCGCCCATGTTCGACGAGGTGAGCTTCGCCTCCTACATCCCCGACCCGAAGGAACCGAGCCAGGCGGCGGCGGTCGGCAAGGCCGAGGAGTTCGCCGGGCAGGTCGCCGAGATCAGCAAGGCCGCGCACAAGAAGAGCTTCTTCGGCAAGAAGAAGCAGGTCAACGGCGCGGGCCTGTACCTGGACGGCGGGTTCGGTGTCGGCAAGACCCACCTGTTGGCCTCGATCTTCCACAGCTCGCCCGCGCCCAGATCGTTCGGCACGTTCGGCGAGCTGACCAACCTGGTCGGCGCGCTCGGCTTCGCCAACGCCCTCGACCGTCTCTCCGGCAACAGTGTGCTGTGCATCGATGAATTCGAGCTCGACGATCCCGGTGACACCATGCTGGTCTCCCGGCTGCTGACCGAACTGTCCGCCGCCGGCGTCTCGATCGCGGCCACGTCGAACACCCTGCCGGGCCAGCTCGGCGAAGGACGTTTCGCCGCACAGGATTTCATGCGCGAGATCAAGAAGCTGGGCGCCATCTTCGAGGCGGTGCGCGTCGACGGGCCGGACTACCGCCACCGCGACCTGCCGCCCGCGCCGGAGCCCACCGCGCCGGAGGTACTGGCCGAGCGGGCGGCGATCACACCGGGGTCGACGCTCGACGAGTTCGACGCGCTGCTGAAGCACCTCAGCACACTGCATCCGTCGAAGTACGGCGCGCTCATCTCCGGGGTCTCGTCGGTATTCGTCTCGAACGTGCATCCGGTCACCGATCAGGCCGTGGCGCTGCGCGTCGTGGTGCTGGCCGACCGGCTCTACGACGCGAGCATCCCGGTGACGGTATCGGGCGCGAAGCTCGACGAGATCTTCTCCGCCGAGATGCTCGAGGGCGGTTACCGCAAGAAGTACCTGCGCGCCATCTCGCGCTTGCTCGCACTGTCGCGGTTCGAAATCGCGGCCTAGCGACCGACCTCGCTGGTTCGGCGAGGACGACGTGCAAGCCCGCAGACCGATGATTGGAGCAGCCGAATGGCCCCTCGTTTCCGTGGCCCGGTCGCGATGGCGGCCGGTCTGGCGGTCGCTTTCGGACCGGTAGCCGGCGTCGCGCAGGCCGACCCGCCCGCGGCCGTCGTAGCCGATCCCGCTGTGCACCTGCGGGGGGTGCAGAACGCCCGTGACATCGGCGGGTACCGCACGACCGACGGCCGGGTCGTGCGCTCCGGTCTGGTGTATCGAACGGGGCAGTTGAACAACGCGACGCCGGAGGATCTGGCCGCGCTGAGCGATCGCCGTGTGCGTTCGGTCCACGACCTGCGCACGGTCTACGAGCGGGCACTCGGGCCGGACCGGCTTCCCGCAGGCGCGACGGCGCACTGGGCCGACGTGATCGGCCAGGCTCCGCCGGAGGTCGTCGCCACCACGCTGACCGGAGGCGACGGGCTGTATCGCGCGTTCATCACCGCGCCCGGTGCCGACGAGGCGTTCGCGTCGGTGCTGCGCGACATCATCGGCGCCGACGGTGCGGTGCTGTTCCACTGCACCGCGGGCAAGGATCGCACCGGCTGGGCGGCGGCGGTGCTGCTCACCCTGCTCGGCGTAGACCGAGCCACCGTCACCGAGGACTACCTGCTGTCCAACCGGTTCCGCAATGCGAGTCAGGACGATCCGCTCAACGGCGTCCAGGCGTCGTGGCTCGACGCCGCCTTCGACCAGGCGAACCGGACCTACGGAAGTTTCGACGCTTACGTCCGGGACGGATTGCGGCTCACCGACGGCGATATCACCGCCTTGCGGGCCCGTCTGCTGGGCTGAGCGGCGTTTCGGTCGAACGTCCAGTTCGGCGATCGGGTGCCGTCGCGTGCACTACGATCCCGGCATGGCGAAGTTTGAGACATGGGACGGCCTGGAACTCAATTATCGGGTGTGGGAGGGCGAGGGCGTCCCGGTCGTGCTGCAGCACGGGGTGGTCGCGGACACCAATGCGAACTGGATGAGCACCGGCGTGGTCGCGGCTCTGCAAGCCGCCGGGCGCACCGTGGTGTCCTTGGACGCGCGCGGCCACGGGCGTTCCGGTAAGCCGCACGAGGCGGCGCGGTACTCGTGGCAGGCCATGGCGCGTGACGTGCGCGCGCTCTACGACGAGCTGGGCTTCGAGGAGGTCGCGCAGGTCGGATACTCGATGGGCGGGGTGATCTCGCTTCTGGTGGCCGCGACCGACCAGCGGGTGCGGCGGCTGGCCGTCGGCGGCATCGGCTCGGGCGTGCTGGACTGTGGCGGTGTCGACCGCCGCGTCATCGATTTGCCCGACCTCCGAGCCGCGATGACCGGGGACGGCACGGGCGCGTCGCCGACCGCGAAGATGTTCCGGGTGCTTGCCGACGCGGTCGGGGCGGACGTGGACGCCATCCACGCGGTGGCGACGGGTCTCGACGATCGTCCCATCGAGACGTTGGCGGACATCACCGTGCCCGCCCTGGTGCTGGCGGGAGCCGACGACCCGTTCGCCGCCGAACCCGAGCGCTTGGCCGCGGCGCTGCCCAACGGCGCACTCGCCGTGGTGCCCGGCGATCACCTGATGGCGGTGCTGGACCCCGCGTTCCACACCGCGCTCGTCGATTTCCTGCGCTGAGCCGGAGCTAGAAGACCAGCCGTAGTACGTAGTCGCGATGCACCTGGTTGCCGACGGTGAATGCCCTGGTGCCCACCTCGGCGAAGCCGTGCTTGGCGTAGAAGCGCTGGGCGCGCACGTTCTCCTGATTGACGCCCAGCCAGACTCCGGGGCGCCCCTCCGCGCGCGCCCAATCCAGTGCGGCCTTCATCAGCGCGGTGGAGACCCCCGTGCCGTGATGGCTGGGCAGCACGTACATCTTGCTGATCTCCACCATCGGGTGCGGCCCGACCGATTCCGCCACCGCGGGGTCGGCCGGGCCGCCCGTGACCAGCATCGCGTATCCGACGATGTCGTCGTCCGCGACGGCTTTGAGCACGATCCGGGCCGGGTCGTTGAGGTACTCGCCGAATCGTTCGCCCGACAGCGCTTCGCTGACGAAGACATCGATGTCGTCGGGCGTCGCCTCGGGCGGACACGCCAGCGGAAACGTCGCCGCCGCGACATCACTGAGCGCTTCCGCGTCCCACAGTCCGGCCCGGTCGACGATGACTGGGACGTTGCTCATACCTCCATCAGAGCACACGACCAGGTGTCGATCTCATTTCCCGGAATCTAAGCGACATTTCGTCATCCCTTGGGTGCCGCCGAGCGAATTCTCGCCATCGCGCTCGTTCCGGTCGAATGCCGATCGTCCTCGGCGCGGTCAGCGCGGTCGCGCTGGGCTACGTCGCTGTCGTTTCTCGCGGATCGGGAGCGGTCGGCGCGCTTGCGGCGCGCCGCGGGCCGAAGACGCGGGAGAGTGCGATCAAGGCCACGGCGAACAGCAGCGGGAGCACGAAGCCCGCGCGGTGCCCGGCGCTCGCCGCGACCACGCCGACCACGCCGCCGCCCAGCAGGGTTCCCGCATAGTTGAACAGGTTGAGACGCGCGATCAGTGCGTCGAGTTCCCGTCCCGTCGCGAGTTGCCCGGCCGCGCCGAAGCACAACGGCGCGATCACGGGCAGGCCGGCACCCGCGATGAGGAAGCCCGTGATCGCTACGGCCGGACTCGGCGCGGCGACCACGAGCGCCAGACCGAGAACCCCCGTGCCCGCGGCGGCCCGCACCACAGTGCGCGGGCCGAAGCGGCGCACCAGCGCATCGCCTGCGGCGCGGGCGACCAGCGAAGTCCCCTGATATGCGGCGAAGGCGAGTGCCGCGGTCGCCGAACCGGCGAGCAGGTCTTCGGTGAGGTACAGAGCCGACCAGTTGCCCACCGCCAGGTCGACGGCGAAGACGAACGCCGCCGCGATCCCGAACGTTAGATACGCGCGCAGCGCGACCGCCGGGCCGGGCGCGGCGGTCTCGGTGGGACTCGTCTCCGCGTCCCGCGCTCCGAGCAGCCCCGGCCCGAGCGCCCAGCCGAGCAGTAGCACGATCGCCGCGGCCACGAGCAGCGATTCGCGCAGCGGCACCTCCAGTGTCTCGCATCCGGAGACGAACAGCGCTCCGGCTATGGTTCCGGCACTCCACGCGGCGTAGAACGACGACAGGATGAACGTCCCGTACCCGTGCTGGATGAACACCGCCTGCATGTTGGTGCTCGCGTCGACGATCCCGACCGCGATTCCGTAACAGCCGAGCGCGGCCACCAGCAGCGCCGTGTTCGGCGCGAACGCCGCCGCCGAGCCGGTGACGGCCACCAGCAGCAGCCCGATCCGCACCGCTGCGCGGCTGGACCAGCGCAGCGCCAGCCGTTCCGCCAGGACACTGCCGCCGCCTGCCAGCAACGAGATCAGCACGACCGAGACGGCGATCACCCCGTCCGAAAGGCCGAACTGCTCCTTCTGCTGCGGCAATTCGGTCAGCACCACGGCGAGGAAGAAACCCTGCAGACCGAACGCGAACGAGTTCGCGATCCGGGCGCGCCGCAGGACGGGCGCGATCGAACTCATGGGCGCAGGGTAGCCGGACAGTGGCAACGGCGCGCGGCAGCCCCGGCCGGGGCTATCGGCCACGGTGATCGGACGGCCGGTCCGGGCGCGTGGCCTGGCCGCCGCCGGTGATCGGTGTCACTATCGAAGGGCCGCAACAACACTCGCGAACCGAGGGGGAACCGACCGGATGAGAGAGCTGCCCGCGGACTTCTTTCGCACGCCGCATGTCTTCTACCAGCAGTTGCGTGCCGAGGGGCCGGTGCACCGGATCCGGTTGCGCACCGGCGTTCGTGCCTGGTTGGTGGTCGACTACGACGCCGCCAAGGAGGTGCTGCGCCATCCCGACGTCCGCAAGGACCCGCACACTCCGGTGGGCGCCCACGCCCGGCGTTCAGCCGCGGGCGACAGCGGCGTCACGGCGGTCAACCAACGCCTGAGCCACCATCTGCTCAACGCCGACCCGCCGCGGCACTCGCGGCTGCGCAAACTCGTCACCCCGGCATTCGCGCCCGCGCGAATGGAGGCCCTCGTACCCCGGATCGAGGCGATCGCGGACGATTTGCTCGATTCGATGGGTCGCGCCGCAGACGCCGGGCCGGTCGACCTGCTCGCCGAGTACGCGTTCCCCCTGCCCATCACGGTGATCTGCGAACTGCTCGGCGTGCCGGTCGAGGACCGCGCGCGGTTCCGGGAGTGGTCGGCGGCGGTGGTGGACAGTCCCATGTCCTCCCCGGAGGGTATGCGCACCGCCACCGACGCCATCGTCGCCTACTTCGATGGGCTGATCGCCCGACGGCGCGAGGAAGGGCTGGGCGAGGATCTGATCTCCCAGCTGCTGCTCGCCACCGAGGAGGGGGACCGGCTCAGCCACGACGAGCTGATCTCCATGGCCTTCCTGATCCTGGTCGCCGGTCACGAGACCACGGTGAACCTGATCGGCAACACCGTGCTGGAACTTCTCACCGATACATCCCGCTACCTGGCACTGCGCGACGACCCCGCGGGCGTCGCACCGCTGGTGGAGGAGATGCTGCGCTACAACGGACCGGTCAATGTGGCGACCCTGCGGTACACCACCGCGCCGGTCCCGCTGAGTGGCAGCGTCATCCCGGCGGGGGAGTTGGTGCTGGTCTCGGTGGCATCGGCCAATCACGACGGACGGCACTTCCCCGCGCCGGCGGCATTCGACCCGGACCGCGGCGCCAACGGCCACCTGGCCTTCGGCCACGGCATCCACTACTGCCTGGGGGCGGGTCTGGCCCGGCTCGAAACCCGCGTCGCGCTGACCCGGCTGGTGCGGCGCTATCCGCTGCTGCGGCCCGCCTTCGACGACGTGGACCTGCGGTGGCGAGAGAGCATCCTGATCCGCGGGCTGCAGGAGCTTCCCGTCGTTCCGGTGAGTGCGCCCGCAGTACGCTGACGAGCGGATTCGGTCGACCGACTTTGCTGCGCGCCGCTGGCGACGTAGTCTCCTGCCCATGACAAGCGGAAGCCGCATCGGGATCGTCGGTGCGGGTATCGCAGGTCTCGCCTGCGCGAAAGTGCTGAAACAGGAGGGTTTTCCGGTCGAGATTTTCGACCGCGCACCCGATGTCGGTGGCGTGTGGAGTGCGACCCGGCGATACCCGGGACTGCAAACGCAGAACTCCAAGGACACCTATCACTTCTCCGACTTCCCCATGCCCGCCGACTACCCGCGCGTCCTCGACGGGCCGCATATGCAGGCATATCTGGCCGCCTATGCCGAGCACTTCGGGCTGACCGAGCACCTGCGGTTGCGTACCGAGGTAGTCGCCGCCGATCCGGTGGACAGCGGCTGGTTGCTGGAAATTCGCGACGAGGGCGGAATTCATCGGGCGTCGTGCGACCACCTGGTGATCGCCAACGGCATCTTCAGCGACCCCGCGATGCCGGAGTACCGCGGCGCCGACTGGTTCCGCGCGGCGGGCGGCCGCCTGTGCCACTCCTCGGAGTTCACCGATCTGGAGTCGGTGCGCGGCAAGTCGGTCGTCGTGGTGGGTTACGGCAAGTCCGCCTGCGACATCGCCACCGCGGTGAGCGAGGTCGCGGCGTCCACCTCGGTGGTGGCCCGACGGCTGCTGTGGAAGATGCCGCGCAAGCTGGCCCGGGTGATCGACTACGAACGATTGATGCTGACCCGCTTCGGCGAGGCGCACTTCCACTACCTGCGGCCCCGCTGGATGGACCGGTTCCTGGACGGTCCCGGGGAATCGGTCCGGATCAGCAACTTCGACCTGATCCAAGAACTGGTCACCAAGCACTCCCACCTGCGTGAACTCGGTCTGGTGCCCGGCGGGCGGTTCGAGGAGATCGCCGACAGCACCGTGAGCCTGGTGAGCGAGGGCTTCTACGAGCAAGTGGCCAACGGACGCATCACGGTGCATCGGGACACGACGATCACCGAGATGGGCGGCGGCCCGAAGGCGGCGCCGGGGGTCCGGCTGTCCACCGGGCAGGTGCTGCAGGCCGACGTGGTGATCTGCGCGACCGGATTCCAGCAGCGCGTGCCCTTCCTCACGCCGTATATCCAGCGCAGGCTCACCGACGAGCACGGCAACTTCCGCCTGCACCGCCAGATCCTGCCGCTCGAGGTCCCGAACCTGACCTTCGCCGGTTACAACTCGTCGGTGATCAGCACGCTGAACGCGGAAGTCGCCGCGCACTGGACCGCTGCGTTGCTCACCGGCAGGCTCACTCTGCCGCCCGCCGCGAAACTCGACGAGCAGATCGACGCCCGCCTGAGTTGGATGGAGGAACGCACGCCGGGCCGCCACGCGCACGGCACGGCAGTCGTCCCGTTCTCCATTCAGAACATCGACGAGATGCTCGGCGATCTGAAATATCGTCTGCCCCTGCACACCCGCATGGCGCAGGTGTTCCGCCGAGTCAAGCCGGAGTCCTACCGGGGACTGGCCACCCGCCGCAAGGCAGGGCAGGGGCCGGTGGCGCCCCCGACGGACCCGATCGAGGCGGAACTGCTTCCGTACGAGGGCGGCAGCGGCCGGGTCAACCACTAGGCAGGCCTCCGTGCCCGTACTTCCCGGCGGTGTTCCGCCACTGGCGGGTCGTGCGGTGAGATTGTTCGATCCGACATTCCGGTTCTCTCGTGCGACGCGGCAGGCGCCGGACACGGTGGGCTGTGGTGCGCGCGGCACTTCTTTCCGGTCATCGGTCGGCGGAATGGTGCGTGCGCACAATTGCATCGACTGCCGAACTCGGGCGTCGCTCGGCGAAGTCGTGCCGAGGCGTCCGGCTGGTATGCGGGAGCCCGCGCGAATCGCCCGATTCCAGCGCCGTCATCCGAGCGTGTTCCGCGGCCCATAGCCGACGCGTGCAGGGCATATCCGGAGGTCAGCAGGCCACATGAGGACGAGGGACGGTGCTATGACGTGCTCGATCGTGGACGGTTTCGTCGATTACCCTCCGGAGTCGCCGCTCCGGTGCGACTCGCCCCCGGTTATCGCCCGCGCAATACCGGGAGCCGCTGTTTGCGTTGGCGATAATCCAAGGGTGGAAGCGCTGGACATGAATCTTCTCGTGGCCCTCGACGCACTGCTGGACACCCATAGCGTCACCCTGGCCGCGCAGCGCCTACATACCTCGCCGCCCGCGATGAGCCGGACGCTGGCCAGACTGCGCGGGGTGCTCGGCGACCCGTTGCTCGTGCGCGCGGGTCGCAACCTGGTGCCTACACCACGTGCACTGGAATTGCGCTACGAGGTCAGCACGCTGGTCGAGCAGGGGCGCGCGCTGCTGACACCGCGCGACGACCTCGACCCGGCGGCGCTGCGCCGGACGTTCGCGGTGCAGGCCGGCGACATGGTGCTCACCGAACTGGCCGGGCCCCTGCTGGCCGCGGTGCGGGCCCAGGCGCCGGGCGTCACGTTGCGCTTCCTGCCCGACATCCTGGAGGGCACCGCCGCGCTGCGCGACGGGCGTGTCGATCTCGAAGTGGGAGTGATCGACCACACCGACCCGGAGACCACCGTGCGCAGAGTGCTCACCGACCGCGTGATCGGCGTCGCCGCCGCCGACCATCCCCTGGTCACCGATCGCGTCACCGTCGCCGCGTACGCGGCCGCACCGCATGTGAGCATTTCGCGCAACGGTCGTTCGCACGGCCCGATCGACGACCGTCTCGCCCTGCACGGCCGCACCCGGCGTGTGGTGGCCACCGTGCCGACGCTGACCAGCGCGCTGTTCGCGGTGCGCGGCAGCGACCTGGTCTGCTCCGCGCCCGCCATGTCGAGCGCCGGCACCCTACCCGCGATCGGTTTGGGCGTGTTCGAGATACCGCTGCCGCTGCCGGAGGTCGCGATCGGGATGGCGTGGCATCCGCGCAACACCGCCGACGGAGGGCATCGC